>CAZPNN010000395.1:0-7646 GCA_964587605.1 uncultured Chromatiaceae bacterium | reverse complement strand
TATCGGACGCCGACGACACGGCACGGCACGAGACGGCCGATCCCGAGACCCCCCATGAATTGCCTATCCGCCGAAGTCGAGCCCTCGTGAACGACACAACTTCGGTGGCCTCCGAGTCTTTCGCGTCGGCGGTGCACTAGCGACCGAGCTCCCCGACGAGAACGCCGCGCGGCAGCACCGAGATCGCCATGCGCTCAGCCACGCTGTAGACCCGCCACAGCTTGTCGAGGATCTCGAACTGCACGCGGTGCTTCAGCAGGCGGTCCGGGTCGTCCTGGGCGAGACGCGCGGACTGCTGCCTGTGCAACTCGGACGTGAGCTGCCGGACGACCTCGCGATGCGCGACCACAGCCTGCGCCGCACGCTCGTCATGCTTCACCAGTGCCAGCAACGCAGAGCGGGCTGACTCCTGTATCACCTGGAACAGACGCTCCAGCAGCTCGGTCGTCTCGCTCGATGGCGTTATGTCAGCCTCCTTCAGGGACCGGGCCAGCGGTGCCAGCTCACGGCTGATCGCCGCACTCATGCTCTCGATCTTGCCGGAGGCGGCCACCAGATCTGCATGCTCGTCCGCTTCGGTGTCGCTCAGCTCGCCGCGACCGATGTGCTGTAGATAGGAGATCACCGCCTCTCGCAGTACGACCACCTGGTCGTACTGCTGCGAGAGTTCGCTGAGATCCCTCGACTTGAAGGCCGACTTGACCCTCCCCAACATCGCCTCGGTCAGCTCGCCCATGTGCCCGAGCTCCATCCGCGCACGCTCGAGGGCCATCGATGGGACCTGGATCAGCGGGTCGTCGAGATACCTGGGGCGGATGATCGCCCGGTCCACGACCGCCCGGTCCGGGATGATCCTGATGGCCATCTTCGCGAACCCTGCGGCGAACGGGAGGAAGATCACGGCGTTGGCCGTCGCCCAGATGGTTGCGGCGTTTGCGATCTGGCGCGGCACCTCCTCGGCGAGCCGCTCGACTCCATGCAGATGGCCGGCCATCGGCGACACCATCTCGGCGAGCCCCGCGATCTGCGGGATGAACGGGAGCCAGATCAGGGCACCCAACACGTTGAACAGGACGTGTACGACGGCCGCGCGCTGGGCGTCCGGCGGCTTGCCGATGGCGGCGAGCACCGCCGTGATCCCCGTTCCGATCTTTGCCCCGAACAGGATTGCGATCCCCGCCGCCAGCGGAAGCAGGCCCTGCGTCGCCATCACGACCGCGAGACCGATGGTTGCCGAGGACGACTGCACCAGCGCCGTGAACACCGCGCCGGCCAGCATTCCCAGGAATGGGGTCTGCAGGGATTGCAGGAGCTCGGCAAACCCCTCGTGCGTGCGCAACGGCGTCATGGCCGAGCCCATCGTCGCCATGCCATAGAAGATCAGACCGAGCCCCATAAGCATGGCGCCGTAGTGGCGTACGACGCCCTCCTTCCAGACGGATTTCAGGCCGAATCCGATGGCCAGCAGCGGAAAGGCGAGGGCGGTGGTGTTGAACGCCACGATCTGCGCCGTCATCGTGGTGCCCACGTTGGCGCCGAAGATCACCCCGACCGATTGCAACAGGGTCATGAGCCCGGCGCTGACGAAACCCACCACGAGCACCGTGGTCACCGAGGACGACTGGATCACTGCAGTCACGAAGGCCCCGGTGATGGCGCCCAGGATCGGATTCCCGGTCAACCGGGCCAGGAGCGCATTCATCTGCTTGCCGGCGGCTGCCTTCAACCCGTCGGTCATCTTCTCCATGCCGTACAGGAACAGCGCGAGCCCGCCGAGCAGCTCGATCGTCATCGTCAGCGGGTCTAGCTCGGACATGGCTGGGATCTCTCTTCCATGCGAAAGTTCGGTTGAAGGGTACGCGGAGCAGATCGCGACATCCAGTTGCGTAGCGGCCGGGCCGTGCGGACAGGATCTACGGCAGTCGGCGCCGCCGGGCCTGGGTTACTCTCGAGCGCTTGCGACGAGGAGCAGTTCATGGCTGTGAGGAAGTACACGCAGAAGGGGTCCAGGGCCCAGCGATCCGTGGCCGTGCCCGAGGACGCTGCCAGCGGGCCGCAGCTGTCGCGAAAGGTCTTCGAGAGGGAGCTGAAGGAGCTCCACGTCGAGCTGGTCCACCTCCAGGAGTGGGTGAGGCACGCGGGGCTCAAGGTCTGCATCGTATTCGAGGGCCGCGATGGCGCAGGCAAGGGCGGCGTGATCAAGGCGATCACCGAGCGGGTGAGCCACCGCGTCTTCCGCGAGGTCGCGCTGCCGACGCCGACCGAGCGCGAGAAGACACAGATGTACGTCCAGCGGTACATCCCCCACCTTCCTGCCGCTGGCGAAGTGGTGCTGTTCGATCGCAGCTGGTACAACCGCGCGGGTGTCGAGCGCGTGATGGGCTTCTGCACCGAGGCTGAGGCGAAGGCCTTCCTGGAGGCCGCGCCGCGCGTCGAACGCGCGATCATCGACTCGGGCTGCATCCTGCTCAAGTACTGGCTCGAGGTCTCGGAGGCCGAGCAGAGCCGGCGACTTAGGGACCGGGTCGACGACGGACGCAAGATCTGGAAGCTCTCCCCGATGGACCACCAGTCCTACAGTCGCTGGTACGACTACTCGCGCGCGCGCGACGAGATGTTCGCTGCGACCGACACCGAGTGGGCGCCCTGGTACGTCGCTCGCTCCGACGACAAGCGGCGGATGCGGCTGAACGTGATCAGCCACATCCTGGCGAGCGTGCCCTACGAGAAGTTGCCCCGGAAGAAGGTGCAGTTCCCGGCGCGGCAGAAGCGGGGCAAGTACCGCGAGCCCGAGCACCCCTACCGGCTCGTTCCCGAGAAGTTCTGATGCCCGCCACGATCCTCCCATTCGGCAGGGGCGCGAGCTCCTGCGGAGCCACACGATGTCTGTCGCAGATGCCGTAACGAATGCGGGCAGCGCGACGCCCTGGCACGCGCTTCCCGCAGACGACGTAGCGCGGCGGCTGGCCACCCGTGCCGACACGGGCCTCGACGCCGGCGAAGCAAGCGCCCGCCAGCAGAGGTACGGGTCGAACCGACTGCCCGAGGGCAAGAAGCGCGGGCCGTTCAGCCGCTTCCTGGGCCAGCTCGCCAACATCCTCGTCTACGTGCTGCTGGCTGCCGGCTTCGTGAAGCTGATGCTCGGGCTGTGGCTCGATGCCGGCATCATCCTTGCCGTGGTCATCCTCAATGCACTCCTCGGCTTCATCCAGGAGGGAAAGGCCGAGAAGGCACTCGACTCGATCCGCAACATGCTCTCCGCCGAGGCGCGGACGGTGCGCGGCGGCGAGACGCGCATGACACCGGCCGAGGACCTCGTACCGGGCGACATCGTCCTTCTCGAATCGGGCGAGAAGGTGCCCGCGGACCTGCGGCTGGTCGACGTCAAGAACCTGCGGACCGAGGAGGCGGCCCTCACCGGCGAGTCGGTGCCTGCCGAGAAATCCGCCGATCCGGTCGCCGAAAAGTCCACGGTCGGCGACCGGGACAGCATGGTGTTCTCGGGGACGATGGTCGTCTCCGGACGCGCGACCGGCATCGTGGTCGCGACCGGCAGCGCGACCGAGCTCGGCAAGATCAACCAGCTGCTCACCAACGTGAGCTCGCTGGAGACGCCGTTGCTCCGCCAGATCAAGAAGCTCGGCAACCTGATTACGGCGGTCGTTGCCGTCGTGGCCGTGGCGGTGTTCGCGTACGGCCGCTGGGTGAAGGGCATGGACTTCGTGGAGCTGTTCCAGGCAGTCGTCGGCATTGCCGTGTCGCTGATCCCGGAAGGCCTGCCGGCGCTCATCACGATTACGCTGGCCATCGGCGTCCAGAGGATGGCGTCCCGCCATTCGATCATCCGGCGCCTGCCAGCAGTGGAAACACTGGGCTCGGTGTCGCGAATCTGCTCGGACAAGACCGGAACCCTGACGCTGATGGAGATGATGGTCGTGTCGGCCGCGTCGGCCGAGGCCGAGTACGAGATCAGCGGCAACGGGTATGCGCCCGAAGGCGAGGTCAAGAAGGGCGGGCGACCCGCCGGCGAGGATCTGCTGCTCGAGCTGCTCGGCCGCAACTCGCTGCTCTGCAACGACGCCGAGCTCTTCCAGGCGGACGGCAAGTGGAAGGTCGAAGGCGACCCGACGGAAGGGGCGCTCTACCCGTTCGCGAACAAGCTCGGCATGAAGCGCGAGACCGAGCAGGCCACGTATCCCCGAATCGACGCGATCCCGTTCGAATCCGAGCACAAGTTCATGGCCACGCTCCACCGGCGCGCCGACGGCAAGGAGGTGCTGTTCGTCAAGGGCGCCCCCGAGGTCCTGATGGCGAGCTGCGACCGCCAGCAGCTCTCCGATGGAAGCCACGCGGCGCTCGATCGCGAGCACTTCCAACGGGTGGCCGACAGGCTTGCGGGCCAGGGCGAACGGGTCCTCGCGCTGGCATGGCTCGAGGATCCGCGCCTGACGGCAGGCAGCCTCGGCCCCGCCGACCTGCCGGAGAACCTCGTCCTCATCGGCCTGGTCGGCCTGCTCGACCCGCCCCGCAAGGAGGCGATCGAGGCCGTGGCCGAATGCCACGCGGGTGGCATCCGCGTCACGATGATCACCGGTGACCATCGCATCACCGCCGCTGCCATCGCCAGGATGCTCGGCATCGGCGACGGCAGGACCGCCATCGTCGGGGCGGAGATCGAGGGGATGAACGAGGCCGACCTGCAGGAAGCGGTGCGCACGGTCGACGTCTTCGCTCGCACGAGTCCCGAGCACAAGCTGCGGCTGGTCAAGGCAGTCCAGGCCAACCGACAGATCTGTGCGATGACGGGCGATGGCGTGAACGACGCACCTTCGCTCAAGCAATCTGACATCGGTGTGGCGATGGGCATCAAGGGGACCGAGGTGACGAAGGAGGCGGCGGACATGATCCTCGCCGACGACAACTTCGCCTCCATCAGCGCGGCGGTGAAGGAAGGGCGCACCGTCTACAACAACATCGAGAAAGCCATCCTCTTCCTGTTTCCGACCAACGTCGCCCAGGCCCTGGTCATCGCCGTGGCCATCTTCCTCGGGTTCGCGATGCCGCTCACGGCACCGCAGGTGCTGTGGGTGAACATGGTGACCTCCGTCGCGCTCGGCCTGGCGATCTGCTTCGAGCCGCACGAGAGGGACGTGATGAGCCGACCGCCGCGCGCGGTGGACCGACCCATCCTGACCGGCTTCGGGATCTGGCGCGTGATCTTCGTCGGCCTGACGCTGCTGGGCTTCACCCTGTCGGCCTTCTTCTGGATGGAGGGCCAGGGCGCCTCCGAGGCGCTGGCCCGCACCGTCGCCGTCAACGCGATCACCATCGGACAGTGCTTCTTCCTGCTGAACAGCCGCTACCTGATCGACAGCGCGCTGTCCGTCAAGGCGCACATGGAGAACAAGTTCGTCGCAATCGGCATCTCCGCGGTGATCCTCCTGCAGCTGCTCTTCACGTACTTCCGTCCGCTGCAGATGCTCTTCGGCAACGAGTCGATCCCGCTGCACGTGTGGCCGGTCCTGCTCGCTGGCGGCTTCGTGTTCTTCCTCGTGATCGAGATCGAGAAGTGGATCATCCGTTCCAGCAGCGGCCTGAGGAAGCTCGTGACCAGCGTCGAAGCGGGCTCCGCGGCCCCTGGGAGAGCGATCTAGAGCCGGCGAGCTGCCATACGGACGGCGAAGGCCGAACACCGTACGAGACCGACCTGTCGCGGCGCGGGTCGAGGCCCATCGTCTCGGTATCGATGGCGACCACCGGGCCAAGTGAAAGGCCGTCCGGCAGGTCGCCATTGTGCAGATGGATGGTCATCGCGAATTCCTGCGTCACCCGGCCCGGCCGGTGCTGCCGCAATAGGCGCGGGACCGGGTAAACTCAATCCGGAATTGCCGGCAGCTTTCGGCTGTTTTTCCGGCGCGGCCCGCTTATGCTGTTGCCGGGACGGTCGTTCAAGGCGGGGAACAGATGCTGGATACACTCGCCGATCTTGCCTCGTGGAGCCTGACCGCGTTCGGTGCGGTTCTCGTTGTCGCCCAGTTTGCCGCACGCGAAGCCGGTTGCGCGGTGGGAATGCGGCGCTCCGGGTCGGGCGGAAAGGACGAAGGCACCGGGCTCGTCGTCGGCAGCATCCTTGGGCTGCTTGCGTTTGTGCTGGCTTTGACACTGTCTTTCGCCACCACCCGGCATGCCGAACGCAGGATCGGGACCCTGCAAGAGGCGAACGCGATCGGCACCGCATGGCTGCAGGCGAAGGCGGTCGGCGGCCCGCAAGGCGAGGCGATTGCGGACGCACTCGAGACCTATATCGCCCTGCGGACCGAGTTCGTCACCGCCGACCGCAGTTCGTCACGGATTGAAGCGGTCACTGCCGAGACCGCCACGTTGCAGACTGTGATCTGGGGTCATGTGACCGCGCTGGTACAGTCGCGGCCCGATCCGGTGGTCACGTCGCTGATGAACGCGACGAACAATGCCTTCGACTCGTCGACGGCGCAGCGGTTCGCGTTGAAATACGCGGTGCCGCCGCAACTTGTCTGGCTGCTCTTTGCGGTCACCGTCGTGGGGATGCTGGCGCTTGGCTATCAGCTGGCGATGATCGGCAATCCCCACCGGGTGCTGACCTTGTTCATGAGCGTTCTGTGGACGGCCGTGATGGTTCTGATTCTCGACATGGGCTCGGGCCGGATCGGAACCGATCGCGCCGATCCTTTCGCCTACGACTGGACGGCGGAAGGCTTTGGCGAGATTCCGGTTCCACCACCCTGACGGCTCAAAAAAACGCGAACGGCCGCCCGGAGGCGGCCGCTGGTCGGTGATGCAAGGAGAGGGGCTCTGTTGCACAAATCCTGTGAGGGATTCATCTCGTGAATCCAGCGTGATAGCTTGAGGGCATGAGCAGACCGAACACACCGACCTACAAGAAGCTGAACTGGCCATCCTACAACGAGGCGCTCAAGCGTCGGGGCTCGCTGACGGTCTGGTTCGATCCTGACATGGCTTGGGCTGCGAAGCCGACCGGCAAGCGTGGGCGACAGCCGGCCTACAGCGACGCCGCGGTCCAGACCTGTCTGACGATGAAAGTCCTTTTCGGGTGCTGGCAGACTAATGCGAACTTGTCTCCGTTTGCCCAAACCCGTCGCGCCTCAGGCCGTGCAGAGGCCGCGCCACTCAGCGAGTGCGGCGGCGCGGGTCTGCTTGAAGAGGGTCCGGGAGGAGAGGGTGCGTTCCTGGTTGAAGTGGTTGAAGACCGAGGCGTGGACGGAAGCGAACTTCTGCAATGTTCGCATGCGCCGGAAGCGGAGCATCGCCCGCTCACGCCTTCGAAATGGCTGGTGCGAATTCTCCGCACGATTGTTCGCCCAACGACCGGTTTCCTGCCTGTCGCTGATGCCAAGCTCCTGCAGCGCCGCACCACAGGACCGGAGGCGATCGGTCACGATTTCATCTGAGCGACCGTGCCGCTTAAGGGTTTCGCACTACGGGTCGAGGGAGACGGTCCTCCCCCCGGGCCTTGTCAGCGCGCCTTGCGCCACGCTTGCGCGAGCTAGTCCTAGAGGTTCTGCAGCGTGCGCATCTCAGCGAGCACAAGACTGGCTCGAGAGATTCTGCTTCGATGCCTGGCCGAAGGCTTGGCCAAGCTCGGGAGC
>CAZPNN010000394.1:0-3512 GCA_964587605.1 uncultured Chromatiaceae bacterium | reverse complement strand
GCCGCGTTGCCCACATCCTCTATGGTCACATTGCGGCGGATTGGCGCGGTACTGGCCACGTTCTGGAGCATCGACCGGAAGCCGCTGATTCCTGCCGCAGCCAGCGTCTTGATCGGTCCGGCTGATATCGCGTTGACGCGGGTACCGCTAGCCCCCAGTTCTGCAGCCATGAAGCGCACGTTGGCCTCGAGACTGGCCTTGGCTGGACCCATGACGTTGTAGTTGGGGATGGCGCGCACGGCGCCGAGGTAGGTGAGCGTCAGAAGGGCCGACGACGGGGAGAGCAGTTGGCGCCCGTATTTGGCGAGCGCAGCGAAGCTGTAGCTACTGATGTCGTGGGCAATCCGGAAGCCATCCCGGGTGACGGAGTTGAGGTAACTTCCGGCCAGCTGATCTCGTGGTGCAAATGCCACGGAATGGACGATGGCGTCAACGCTGTTCCAGTTGGCGGCCAGCGCCTCGTACATGCCGACGATTGCATTGTCTTGCGCAACGTCCAGCGGGAGGCAGAGCGATGACCCCGTCATCGCCGCCATTTCCCGCACGCGTTCGCCGAGTCGCTCGGTTTGGTAGGTGTACGCCAGGTTCGCCCCTTCGCGGGACATGGCCTGCGCTATTCCCCACGCGATCGACCGTTCACTGGCGACTCCGACAATCAGTACCCGTTTGCCGGCAAGAAACCCCATGGGCGGCTCCAACTCTGCGGACTGCGATGGGCCGCATTGTAAGGTGCCTGCCGCGCGTGGGCTAATATAGGCACATGCGCTCTCACTGGCTGGAGACAGGCACTGGTGCCGCCTTGTTGTGCGAGGAGTCCCGGCAGGTCGCAGCCGTTTTTGAAAGCATCTTTGGTGACCAGTTTTTGCAGATCGGTGCCTGGGGTGCTCCGGACCTGTTCCGGAGCCATGCCCGCACGCAACGCTACGCCGTCGTGGCGGCTGACCGAGGTCCTGGCGTGGACTTCGTCAGCCTTCCCGAAGACCTCGCCGTGGCCTCGGATTCAATCGATGCCGTTTTCCTTCCACATCTGCTCGAAACCACGGATGATCCCCACGCGGTGTTGCGCGAAGTGGACCGCGTTCTCAGGCCCGACGGGCATGTGGTCATTGCCGGTTTCAATTCCTGGGGATGGTGGGGGCTTCGTCACCATCTGTCGCGGGGACGATTTCCGGCTGGCGGCCAGCGTATGGTGTCCGAGTACCGGGTGCGTGACTGGCTGAACCTCCTTGACTACAACGTCCAACCGGGGCGCTTCCATTGCATGGCCGCGCCCGTGTATCGCCTGCAGCGTCCTGCCGAGGAAATTGTGGCTGCGGAGGAGTCAAAGGACCGGGATCGCACGACACCCGCCGCGAACTATCGCGGCTG
Source organism: uncultured Chromatiaceae bacterium (assembly GCA_964587605.1). Taxonomy (GTDB): domain Bacteria; phylum Pseudomonadota; class Gammaproteobacteria; order Steroidobacterales; genus SHZI01. The sequence goes on along the minus strand of CAZPNN010000394.1, from coordinate 2,144 downwards.
GAATCCACTCGCCAGTTGTTACCTGCTCGTTGCCCGCCGGGAAGTATTTACGGTTACCCGTATTCGTCCGGCATATCGCCGTCGCGCGCAGCTGGTCGGAAGTCTCATTAATCCAACCACACGGAATTCTGCGTGACGGACGTGGAGCTTTACACGGACGGCGCGTGTCGTGGCAATCCCGGGCCCGGTGGATGGGGAGTGCTACTGCGCGCCAGGGGCCAGGAACGTGAGGTGTGCGGTGGTGAACTCCTGACGACGAATAACCGCATGGAGTTGACGGCGGCGATCGAGGGATTGCAGGCACTTAGCCGGCCATGCGCCGTCGCGGTCTACACGGACTCCGAATATCTCCGGCGGGGTATCGGGGAGTGGCTGCCAAAATGGAAAGCCTCTGGCTGGCGCACGTCTGCACGCAAGCCTGTGAAGAACGAGGATCTGTGGCGGCGGCTGGAGGAGGCGACTGCCCGCCATCAGGTCGAGTGGCACTGGGTGAAGGGGCATTCCGGACACGCGGAGAACGAACGGGCGGATGCGCTCGCCAACCGTGGCCTGGACGATATACTCACGAGAGGAAAGCCGACCGTGCAGGTGTCGGGATAGGGATATGCGACAAATCGTTCTGGACACCGAAACTACCGGGCTTGAGGTCGAGAAGGGGCACCGGATTATCGAACTCGGCTGTGTTGAGTTGCTTAATCGCCGGCGTACGCATCGCACCCTGCATCACTACCTGCAGCCGGACCGTGAGATCGACCCTGGCGCCCAGGAGGTGCACGGGATTTCCGCCGAAATGCTGGCCGGCAAGCCGCGCTTTGCGGAGGTCGCCCAGGATTTTCTCGATTTCATAGCGGGCGCTGAACTGATCATTCACAACGCCGATTTCGACGTGGGATTTCTGAATGCTGAATTGCGGCTGCTGGGCCGGGAACCCAGCCTGATTCCAGGCGTGTGCACGGTGCTGGATACGTTGCCAATGGCACGGCGGCTGCACCCGGGTCAACGCAATAGCCTTGATGCACTCTGCAAGCGCTACAACGTCGACAACGCGGGTCGCGAGTTTCATGGGGCCCTGCTGGATGCGCAGTTGCTGGCAGACGTTTATCTGGGGATGACGGGTGGGCAGGCGGCCTTGCTCCTGGATCAGGCTGCCAGCGGGCCGACGGTTCAGGTTTCGAGCGCCCGGCCCGTAGCGCGCGACAATCTGCAACTGGCTGTGATTCGCGCCTCAGCAGACGAAATTGCCGAGCACGAACGATATCTCGAGTTGCTCGACAAGCAGAGTGGTGGCAAGACGCTCTGGCGTCAGTTCGGTAGCCACGCGGCATGAAGGATTCGCTCGCTTGGCCCGAGGGACCCGTGTGGGAGAGTAATCTGACGGCTGATCAGCAGTCGCAGGCTTAAAAATGCATATGTCGAAGTTCCAGAAAATCGATGACGCCAAGATCGCCATCATCGGACTTGGATACGTGGGACTGCCACTGGCGGTCGAGTTCGGTCGACACATCGACACGATCGGCTTCGATATTGATGCGAAGCGCATTGCCGACCTGAAGGCCGGTAACGATTTCACGCTGGAAACCGATGCGCACGAACTGGCGGCCGCCGGGCATCTGCAGTTCACATCGGACGTGGCAAAGCTCCGGGGCCGCGATGTTTACATCGTCACGGTGCCGACACCCATTGACGCGGCCAAGCGTCCCGACATCAGTGCGTTACGTGCGGCCAGCCGGACGGTGGGCGGGGTGCTGGGCAAGGGAGCGATCGTCGTTTACGAGTCCACTGTGTATCCGGGCTGTACGGAAGAAGACTGTGCGCCAATCCTTGAAAAGTTGTCGGGACTCAAGCTGAACAAGGACTTCTTCGTAGGCTACAGTCCGGAGCGGATCAATCCCGGCGACAGGGAGCATCGCCTGACCACCATTCGCAAGATCACGGCGGGGTCCACGCCGGAGGCGGCGCGGTTCGTCGATGCCCTGTACGGCCGCATCATCACCGCGGGCACTTATCCCGCGTCCAGCATCCGGGTTGCTGAAGCGGCCAAGGTTATCGAGAACACTCAACGTGACGTGAACATCGCGCTCATCAATGAGTTGGCTCTCATCTTCAATCGCATGGGCCTCGACACGCTGGAAGTCCTGGAGGCT
>CAZPNN010000393.1:0-9387 GCA_964587605.1 uncultured Chromatiaceae bacterium | reverse complement strand
CTGGGGAACTGCGATCTGGTCGTGAAGGGCGTTTACGAGAGCAAGTCGCGCGGCTGGGTGCGTCAGCAGAACGGCAACTTCCGTAGCGACATTGCAGCCGAAGCGGAAATTGCCGACAGCACATTGCGCGCGCTCGCCGCGACCCCGGGGCAGGAACTCACCTGGTCGTGCGTCCCGCCCGGCAGCGGCACGCGAATTGGCATCGACCGCGACGAAGATACCGTGCTGGATGGCAACGACAATTGCCCGGCCCGCGGCAACTCTGACCAGGCCGACGGCGACGGGGACCTGACGGGTAACGCCTGCGACAACTGCACGGCGGCGGCGAACCCGACCCAGCTCGATTCCGACGGCGACGGTTTCGGCAATATCTGCGATGCAGATCTGAATAACAACGGCGCGACGAACGCCCAGGACTATGTGCTGTTTCGCCAGCAGCTTGGCCAGCCGAGCGCGCCCCCGACCTACAACCTCGCCGACTTCAACGGTAACGGCGTCGTGAATTCCCAGGACTATGTCCTGTTCCGGCAACTGCTCGGCGTGCCACCGGGGCCGTCAGCGCTGGCTCCCTGAGGGCGGATCAGCTGCCGGTCAGGGTGGTCGAGAAACTGAGCTCGAAGCGCAAGGAAATCACCAGCGCGTTGTCCAGTGCCGGGTCCACACCGGGGTTGATGATGTACTGAATGTCCGGTTGTAGCGTCAGCCAGTCGGTGATTGGCGCCCGGTAGGTCAGTTCGATACTGGTTTCGTAGTCATCCGTGTCCAGGTCCTCCAGGCGTCGGGCTCGCTCATATTCATTGCCGGTGAACGTCGTGGCCACAGCCACGCCCACCTCGTCGTCAGGACGGGAGGCCGCGAAACCGGTCAGGCTGGTTCCCAGGCCCACGTAGGTGTCGAAGGGATTGAAACGGTCCTCCGCCCGACCGGCTCGGAGATACGCCGCCGCCATTGCGGACGTGCCCTGCCAGACGGTCCGGTCAGCGAACGCGTACCAGCCGTTATTGCCGTCGTCCTGCGGTCCGCCCGTTGACGCGAGGCGGTCGAAATCTGCCGTGTACGCCCAGGCACCAACGGCAAGTTTTCGCCACTCGTTAGCAGTCCACCCAAACTCGGCGACGACCAGAGCGCCATCGTCCCCGGACAGGTCGATCTCGTTGCTCCCGGGATCATCGGGATCGCCCGGTACGCCATCGAGTACCGCAAACTGTCCGTAACCGCCGGATTCAAATCCAACCCGCACCCGGAGCGCGAGTGAGGTCACAGGAAAGATGGAAGGGCCATTCAAACCGGACTGGCTGAAATCGGGGCCAATGCCGTGGGCGGAGTTGAGGAACAGGCCACCGGTTTCGATGCTGTCAAATTCGGAGTTGAGGTCGTAGAGCCCAACCCGCGTGGAGGTGGTGCCACTGCCTGGCGCCCAGTCCAGCCAGGCCTCGTACAGGCGCAGGCCACGCGGCGCATCAATGTTACTTACGACGTGGGAGTCACCCACATATTCCGCGCTGAATTCCGCTGAATTGTTGTTGAGCACGTAGAGCATGCCCGACAGCCCGGGGATGCCAAAGATGCTGCCGCGGTTCGCCACGATCTGCAGGTCGAGGTTATCGAGGTAGGTGCCGCCGGTGCGCTGGCCGCCGTCGAGGTTGCGGATGGGTTCGCCGGTGTACACGGCGTCGAAAGTGATGGCCTCACCCGCCGGCCCGGCCAGCCCGGATTCGCTGCCAAAGCCGGCGGCGATGCCGGCCAGAACGGCGACCTTAAGCGAAATTCGATACGGCATTCGACGGACCGTGTGAAGAAGCGCGACAATCTAGCAACCTGCTTGCGAGTTGCACAACCGTTGACCATGGTCCTGACCACTGCGCGCCTCACCGTGCGGCAATTTGTCCCGGGTGATGCTGACCTGTTGCACGCTGTCTGCGGCGACCGGCGAACCATGCGCTACGTCGGCGACGGCATGACCTTAGGTCCCCGTCGCTGTGCCGAATGGATCGACGAGTCGCTGGTGGACTACGCGACCCGCGGCTACGGTGCGTCAGCGCTGTACGTGCAGGACGAGGCGTCGATGGCCGGGTATTGCGGCATCGTCGCGGCACGCCGGCGTGCGGATCCTGAGATCATCTACGCGCTGCGGCCCCAATTCTGGGGGCAGGGACTGGCGAGCGAACTGGTGCCAGCCCTGCTCGAGTTCGGTTTCGGGCCCTGTGGGCTCGACCGCCTGGTCGCCACGATCCGGCCGGAGAATCACGCCTCGCTGCGGGTGGTGGAGAAGGCCGGCATGCATTGTGCCGGCGAAGAACTGGCCGGGGAGGGAATCCTGATGCTGATTTACACGCTGGACGCCCGCACGAGGGGCGCCGGATAGCCAGAGGCCTTATTCCTCAGGTTCGCCTTCCACGTTCCACTTCTCCCGGTGCGCCTGTTCGGCCGCCGCGCGCACGCCTTCGTGCCGGCGTTGCAGGAGCAGCGTGGAGGGATCACAAACCCTGGCACGGAGGATGCCGAGATCAACGGCCGCGTCAAACAGGCTGGGGTACCAGCTGCGCCAGTTCGGCAGGAGGCTCTCCACGTGCTCGCGAAGGTTCATGACAGGCTGACTTTACCCCTGCCGGCGGTCCCGTGCACCGGGCCTGTGTCACGGCCCGCGTCGGTGTCAGATGCCGAGTTTGCCGAGGGCGTCGGCAACCTGCCCGACCGCCCCGGACAGGCGGGGGTGCTCGGCTTCAAACTGCAAGACCAGCTTCCGCAGGCGGTCCTCAGTCGACTGGTGCTGGCCAGCGTCAACCGGGGACTCGAGCTTGCGGACGTCGGCAAGCACCTGCTCGAGAAGGTCTCTCGACTGGTTGTCCAGGGCCCCGGCGGATTTCAGTTCGCGGTCAAGCTCCGCGAGCAGCGTGCGCAGCCGATTCTGATCCATTGTTTACCCTGAACCTGATTTAAGTTGGATGGTCGGGCATGATTATGCACTGTCGGCCGCACGGGAGGCACTGCTTGAACGCCAATGTGGATAGCGGAGAGCCCGATACGCGCGCCGAGCCGGGACCCGGCCCGCTGCGCTTCATTACCGGCACTTCGCTCTTCGATGGCCACGATGCCGCGATCAACGTCATGCGGCGGCTGATCCAGGCAAGGGGTGTCGAGGTCGTCCACCTCGGTCACAACCGCAGCGTTGCCGACCTCGTCCGGGCGGCAATCCAGGAAGATGCCGACGGCATTGCCGTGACGTCCTACCAGGGCGGGCACAACGAGTACTTCCGGTACATGATCGACATGCTGCGGGAGCGGGGTGCCGGGCACATCCGGGTGTTTGGCGGCGGCGGTGGCACGATCACGCAGGCGGAGATCACCGCACTCCACGCCTACGGGGTAGAACGCATCTATCACCCGCTCGATGGCGCCAGGCTCGGCCTGGCCGGCATGATCGATGATGTCATCGAGCGCTGCCGGATGAAGCGCCGCGCAAGACTAAGCCCGGATGCCGTCAGCCGCGACGATCCCGTGTCGGTGGCCGCCATGCTGTCGGCGCTCGATGACGGGCTGGTGGGCGAATCTGCGCTAGGCACGCTGCGCCAGCAATGGCAGGACGCTGGCAGCCGGGTCCCGGTCATCGGGGTCACTGGCACCGGCGGTTCCGGCAAGAGCAGCTTCACGGACGAACTCCTGTCCCGGTTCCTGCAGTGCTTCCCCGGGATCCGCGTGGCGGTGCTGGCCGTCGACCCGACGCGGCGGCGGACGGGCGGTGCCTTGCTCGGCGACCGCATTCGGATGAACAGCCTGCGCAGCGAAGACGTTTTCATGCGCTCGATCGCGACCCGGCGGCAGCACCTTGCAACCAGCGCCATGCTGGGTGACTCGATCCTGCTGCTCAAGTCGCTGGGCTTCGATCTGCTCATTGTCGAGACAGCCGGCATCGGTCAGAGCGACAGCGAGATCGTCGATCTGGTTGATGTGCCCCTGTACGTCATGACCAGCGAGTACGGCGCGGCGAGCCAGCTGGAAAAAATCGACATGCTCGATTTTGCCGAACTGGTGGTGCTGAACAAGTCTGACAAGCGGGGCGCCGAAGACGCACTGCGTGATGTCCGCAAGCAATGGCGGCGCAATCACGCGGACTTTGCCACGCCCGACAGCGACCTGCCGGTGTACGCGACGATTGCCAGCCAGTTCGCCGATCCCGGGGTGACCACCGTGTTCGTCAGGCTGTGTGGCCTGCTTAGCGAACGTTTCGGGGATGCCGGCCGCTGCTGGCGGCCTTCAATCGAGGCGCGAGAGCGTGAGCACGCGGCTGCCGGGTTGATTCCGGCAGGCAAGACCCGCTATCTGGCCGAGATTGCGGCGCTGGGTCGGGCGGCCAACGCCAATAGTGACGAGATGAAAGCTATCGCTGGCCTTGCGCAGCATTGTTACGAGGCATTGCGGGAGATCGGTGACGCCTGCCTGCCCGCGCCGCTGCAGCCTTACCCGGCGACGGCGGCGCCCGGCGATGCCACGTTGCTGGCGCTGCGCGCGCGCTATAACGCGGCGCTTGCAGAACTTGGCGGGGAGGCGCGTGAGCTGCTCGTGGCCTGGCCGGCCCGGTTGGCCGCGATCACCGGCGAGAAGTACCACTACATCGTTCGCGACCGCGTGGTTGAAGGCGACAACTATCACCGCAGCCTGAGTCACCAGGCCATTCCGAAGATAGCGCCGCCAACCTTCACCGGTTGGGCCGACCTGTTGAAATTTCTCCTGATGGAAAACCTGCCGGGTGCTTACCCGTACACCGCGGGTGTCTACCCCTATCGCCGGGCTGGCGAGGACCCGATCCGCATGTTTGCCGGTGAGGGCACGCCAGAGCGGACCAACCGGCGCTTTCACTACCTGGCGCGCGGCCAGGAGGCCGTGCGGCTGTCCACCGCCTTCGACTCAGCGACTTTATATGGCGAGGATCCCCACGAACGGCCCGACATCTACGGCAAGGTGGGCAATGCCGGCGTTTCCATTGCCACTGTGGACGACGCGAGGAAGCTCTATTCCGGCTTCGACCTCTGTGCGACGACCACCTCGGTGTCCCTGACGATCAACGGCCCGGCGCCGACGGTGCTGGCTTTCTACGTCAACGCGGCCATCGATCAGCAGGTGGAGAAGCAGTTGCGCACCGCGGGTGCGTGGGAGGCCGCGCGGCAGCGGCGCGCCCGGCTGTTGACCGATCGAGGGGTGCCGGCCTACGACGGCGATCTGCCGGAAGGCAATGACGGCCTCGGACTCGGCCTGCTGGGCGTTTCCGGCGAGCAATTCGTGGACGCAGAAATCTATCAGCGCATCAAGGCCGATACGCTGCGCAGTATCCGGGGCACAGTGCAGGCGGACATCCTCAAGGAGGATCAGGCCCAGAACACCTGCATCTTCTCGACCGAGTTCGCCATGAAGTTGATGGGCGACGTGCAGCAGTACTTCAGTGACCACGACGTGCGCAATTTCTACAGTGTGTCGATCAGCGGCTATCACATCGCCGAGGCCGGGGCGAATCCCATTTCGCAGCTGGCCTTCACGCTGTCCAACGGTTTCACGATTGTCGAGTACTACCTCGCGCGTGGCATGCACATCGACGACTTCGCCCCTAACTTGAGCTTCTTCTTCAGCAATGGCATGGACCCGGAATACGCCGTGATCGGCCGGGTGGCGCGGCGGATCTGGGCGCGGGCCATGCGGGACCGCTACGGCGCAAGCGCACGCAGCCAGATGCTGAAGTACCACGTGCAGACCTCCGGCCGCAGCCTGCACGCGCAGGAAATCAGCTTCAACGACATTCGCACCACCTTGCAGGCCCTGTACGCGCTTATCGACAACTGCAACAGCCTGCACACCAACGCCTATGACGAAGCCGTGACCACGCCGACCGAGCAGTCGGTGCGGCGGGCGGTGGCTATCCAGCTGATCATCAATCGAGAGTTCGGACTCAATTTCTGCGAAAACGCCTGGCAGGGTTCATTCATCATCAGCGAGCTGACGGACCTCGTTGAAGAAGCCGTCTATCGCGAGTTCGAACGCATCTCCGAACGGGGCGGTGTGCTGGCGGCGATGGACAGCATGTACCAGCGGGGTCGCATCCAGGACGAAAGCCTGCTGTACGAGAGCCGCAAGCACGACGGCAGCCTGCCACTGATCGGGGTCAACACCTTCCTGCCGCGTTCCGGCCGCCAGGAGGAAACCGCCGGCCTGGAGCTGATGCGCTCAACTGATGCGGAAAAGCGGGCGCAGGTGGACGCCTTGCGCCGCTTTCACGCACGGCACGCGGAGGCTGCGCCGGCGGCGCTGCAACGGCTGCAGCGCGTTGCCAGTGCGCGCGGGAACGTCTTCGAGGAACTGCTCGATACCGTCAAGGTTGCATCGCTGGGGCAGATTACCGCGGCGCTCTACGCGGTTGGCGGGGAGTATCGACGCAACATGTAGAGCAGCGGCCCGCTGCAGCCGCTTGCCGTCACTTCGCCGGCCGTGGTCCTGGCCGTGGTCCTGGCCGTGGTCCTGGCCGTGGTCCTGGCCGTGGTCCTGGCCGTGATCCGGGCCGTGGTCTGGCCCTCCGCGTGGGCTCTGCCTCGTGGGGATTCTCCGGCCAATAATGCCTGGGGTAGCGGCCCTTCAGCTCCTTGCGGACCTCGTGGTACGCGGTGTTCCAGAAACTTTCGAGGTCCTGCGTGACCTGCACGGGGCGCCGTGCGGGCGATAGCAGCTTTAAGAGCACGGGCACGCGGCCGCCACCGACGCGGGGCGTGGCCGTCAGGCCAAAGACTTCCTGCAACCGGACCGACAGGCTCGGCACCGGCCCATCCAGGTAGTCGATGGCGACCTGCGAACCGCTCGGGACTGTCAGGTGGGTGGGGGCCAGCTCGTCGAGCCGCTGCTGGCGGACCCATGGCAGCAGCGCCTGCAATGCGCCGGCCAGATCCACGCGGGTGAGGTGCGTGGCCCGCGACACGCCGTCGAGCCAGGGCAACAACCAGTTCTCCAGCGTGGCCAGCAGCGCACCGTCACTGACATCGGGCCACGGTTCGCGATCATCCGGAGCAGCGTGCAGGCAGAGCAGCACACGGGCCTGCCATTGCCGGAGTTCGGGAGTAAAGGGCAGTGCCTGCACGCCCAGTTCGCGAATGCCGGCAAGCATTGCCGCCGAGATGTCGGCGGCGTCTGGATTCCGCAGCGTTTCGTCGCTGAGTACGAGGGCGCCCAGCCGTCGCTGCCGGCGCGCAATGACGGCCCGCTCCCGGCTGTCCCACTGGACCACTGACGAGGCCACGATGGCGTCGGCGAAATGTGCCTCCAGCTCCGCGGCCGCGACTGACGCGGCAAGAAAAATGCGCGCTTCCCTTTCGCTGCCCTCCAGTTCCGGAATTACCAGGTACTCGGACTTCGCGAGTGCCTGGGGCTCGGCGAAGTACGCGCCGCGTCCGTTGCTGAGCAGATACCGGCCGGAACCCGGACTTCGCGCCCGGGCAACGCGGTCCGGGTAGGCAAGCGCGAGCAGCCAGCCCACTTCGTCGGGTTCGATCCTGGGCGCAGACTCCGGGTTGCCCAGCTGCCGGGCGTAGTAGTCCGCCGACCGGCGGATCTGACGCGCGATGCCGCGATCCACATCGTCGAGGCTGGTGGCTTCAGTGTCCCGGGCCAGCACCGCAAGGCGTGTGCACAGGTCCGCGTCGCGTTCGCCGGGCCGCCCGCGCAGCAAATCACGCTCGCCAAGAACGGCCGCCAGTGCGCAGCCTGTCGCGCCGACGCCGGCCTGCTTCGCGCCGAGCAGGAGGTGGGCCAGCCGCGGGTGCGCGGCGATCTCAAGCATCTGACGGCCGTGCGGCGTTACTTTCGCGTCCTTGTCGAGTGCGCCCAGTGACTGCAGCAGCTCCCTGGCCTGGGCGAGCGCGCCTTTTGGGGGCTCCGTGAGCCAGGTCAGTCCGCCCGCGTCACGGGCGCCCCAGCCTGCCAGTTCCAGGGCCAGCGGGGCGAGATCCGCATTGACGATCTCCGGCGGCGTGTGCGGCATCAGGGCGCGGTGTTCAGCCTGGGTCCAGAGCCGATAGCAGATTCCCGGCGCCAGCCGGCCAGCGCGGCCGCGTCGCTGGTCCGCCGAGGCCTGGGAAATTCGAACCGTCGTCAGGCGGCTCATGCCGCTGCGCGGGTCGAAGCGCGCGCGGCGTTCCAGCCCGCCATCGATAACGACCCGAATGCCCTCGATGGTGAGACTGGTTTCGGCAATGTTGGTGGCCAGTACGACCTTGCGGTGTCCGGCCGGTGCCGGGTGGATGGCGAGGTCCTGGGCCTCGCGGCCCAGATCGCCGTACAGGGGCCGGACGTGGATGCGTTCGCCGGGATGTGATTCCGAAAGTGCGCGCTCGACGCGTCGGATTTCACCGGCGCCCGGGAGAAAGACCAGGATATCGCCACTGTCCTCGCGCAGTGCCCGGCGGATTGCGGCAGTCGCCTGCCGGTCGACAAACTCCGTCGTGGCGCGGTCGGTATAGCGGGTCTCGACGGGAAAGCTCACGCCCTCCGCAGTGATCACCGGGGCGTCCTCCAGCAGCCGCGCGAGCGGGGCGCCGTCAAGGGTGGCCGACATCACCAGCACCCGCAGCTCGGGGGCAAGATGGCGCTGGGCATCGAGCACAAAGGCCAGGCCCGTGTCAGCCTGCAGGCTGCGCTCGTGAAATTCATCAAAGATCACCAGGCCGACGCCATCCAGCGCCGGATCGCGCTGCAGTTGCCGGGTAAGTATTCCCTCGGTCACCACTTCGATCCTGGTGCGTGGCCCCACTCGGGTGTCGAGACGCATGCGGTAGCCGACCGTGGCGCCGGGTAGTTCACCGAGGGTGCTGGCCATACGCGCAGCGACGGCGCGCGCGGCCAGCCGGCGCGGTTCCAGCAGCAGGATCCGACGACCCTTAAGCCAGTTCGCGTCCAGAAGGGCAAGCGGTACGCCGGTGCTTTTGCCGGCGCCCGGCGGCGCCTGCAGCAGCGCGCGTCTGCCGCTCGAAAGCGCGGCTGCCAGTTCCGGCAGCGCGGCGGTGATCGGCAGGGGATTTCCGGCTCCGTTCATTGGGGCGCAGTCTAGTACCATACGTGCTGCATGTTCGTGTACCCCGAATTCGATCCCGTCGCGCTTAAGGTCGGCCCGCTGGCCGTGCGCTGGTACGGCATTACCTACCTGGTCGGTTTTGCGGCGGCCTGGTACCTGGCGAAGCGCCGTGCCGCGCGTCCTGGCGCACCGGTTTCCGCCGTGCAGGTGGATGACCTCATTTTCTACTCAGCGCTCGGCGTGATTCTCGGCGGGCGCATCGGTTATATGCTGTTCTATGGCTTTGATCAGATCGTTGCCAACCCACTGAACCTGTTTCGCATCTGGGAAGGCGGCATGTCGTT
>CAZPNN010000392.1:0-23652 GCA_964587605.1 uncultured Chromatiaceae bacterium | reverse complement strand
TGGGGGCAGACATGGTCGTGCACAGCACGACGAAGTATTTCGACGGCCATAACGCCACGGTTGGCGGCGCGATCGTCGTCAGCGGCGAGGAGCAGAACAAGGCCATTCGCTTCATCATGAACGCCACGGGCATGATCATGTCGCCGCAGGTGGCGTGGCTGACGTTGCAGGGCTGCAAGACGCTGTCCGTGCGCATGGACCGGCAGGCCGCCAACGCGCTGGAGATTGCCCGGTTTCTGGAGAAGCATCCCAAGGTCGCGAAAGTGAGCTACCCGGGCCTGGCTTCATTTCCCCAGCACGAACTCGCGAAGCGGCAGGCCACCGGCTTTGGCGCCATGGTGTCGTTCGAAGTGACGGGCGGGGTCGCCGGCGGCAAAGCCCTGATGGACCGCATCCGACTGTGGACCCTGGCTGAGAACCTGGGATCCGTGGAATCGCTGATCACCCACCCGGTGACGATGACCCACGCCGACGTCGAGCCTGCGGAACGGCAGCGGATCGGCCTGACCGACGGGCTGGTGCGCTTGTCAGTGGGTCTTGAGGATGCGGCCGATCTGATCGACGCGTTGCACGAGGCGCTCGACGCACCGTAAGTTCAGCTGTGGAATTTTCTGCCCCACCGTTGGCAGCATTGCGCAAATTCCGGATGACGATTCCTGCGGGTCGGGTCTCTCCCGAATGTGATCAGCATCACAGCATCGCGCTCTCCGCTTTGCGGGGCTGCGAATTCGCCTGAGAGCCACGGCGCTGCGGCAAATGTTCCGACGACGTTTGTTCAGCTAACAGTAAGCATCCTCTGCCTACTATGCATCCGGGCACTACGTTGACTCACTTTTTCGTTTTGTCCGGGGCAACTGCGATGTGGGGCATTGATCGGCGGCGTAACTGAAGTTGTGGCTGTAGCGAACGGCCCCTGGTTCAGAGCGCCATTACCGACCTGGTTCCGAAATTGATCAGGCCTGGAGGAAGGGCTCCCGCAGCGATGTTGCTGCGGGAAAACCAAATCGGGGCAGAGGAAATTTCAATCGCATTTTTCATAACGGTTCACGTCACTGCTGGTGTCTGAACAAAATCTGGTACACGTCACGCAGATTCGCGAAGTCTATTTGACAGACTTTCTGCGCCTGACGAGTATCTCGGTCCACTGCTAAAGGCAAACCCACTGAAAGGTGGGCGCGCAAAGCTACCGGTCTAAGGGAGATTCCTATGACAGCGGGGTTGCCAGTGGGTATCGCGGCATGGCTGCGAATACTCGTTAGCTTCTTTCTGACTATTTTCCTCCTCGCCAGTGCTGGCGAGGCCAGCGCTGGTGTCCGCAACGGCTGGCGGCTCAGTATTTCGATCACGTCTCCGGTGACCGGGAGCAACTTTTCGACGTCTGCCGGCACAGTGGCGCTCGCGGGTACTGCCAAGGACCCGCTCGGTGTCGCACGCATCACCTGGAAAAATGATCGTGGTGGTCAGGGCGTGGCGACCGGCACCGAAAGCTGGTCTGTTCCCGGCATCTCGCTTGCGTCTGGCCTCAACACGATTGTCGTCACGGCATATAACTCCCGGGGCAACTCGCGCCAGGACCGTCTGGCAGTGACCTACACTCCGCCGGCCCCGGTGGCGACCACACCCGACACGACGGCGCCGACGGCGCCTGCGGGCCTGGGCGCGACGGCGACTTCGAGCAGCCAGATCAACCTGAGCTGGGGCGCGGCCAGCGACAGCGTGGGCGTAACCGGCTACCGGATCGAACGTTGCCAGGGTGCGGGCTGTGCAAGCTTCGCGCAGATCGCCACGGACAGCGGCACGAGTTACAGCAACACGGGCCTGAGCGGGGCGACGAGTTACAGCTACCGGGTACGGGCCAGCGACGCGGCCGGCAACCTTGGCGGCTACTCGGCGAGTGCCACGGCGCTGACCTCAACCGCCAACCGTCCGCCTGTCATCTCCGGGTCGCCCGCCACAACGGTGGTCGTTGGCTCCGCTTATGCGTTTACGCCAGCGGCCTCCGACCCGGACGCTCAGACGACACTGACGTTCAGTGTCATGGGCGCTCCTGCCTGGGCTACCTTCAGTTCGGCCACCGGCCGCCTGAGCGGTACACCGGGCGCCGGCCATGTAGGGCTGACCGAGGGCATCGTGATCACCGTCAGTGACGGTACGGCCTTTGCGTCGTTGCCGGCTTTCTCCCTGGCCGTGGTGCAGGCCGCGACCGGCGCTGCAACGGTTTCGTGGCTGCCTCCAACCGAACGCACCGATGGCTCCGCGTTGACGAATCTGGCCGGGTACCACATCCGCTATGGCAGCAGTGCGACAGCGTTGACCCAGACGATCACGTTGAACAGCGCGGGACTCACCACATACATGGTGGAGGGCCTGACGCCTGGCAATTGGTACTTCAGCGTCAGTGCGTTCGATACCGCCGGCGGTGAAAGCGCCAACTCAAATGTTGCCTCAAAGGCGATTCTCTAGTGCCGCGGATAACCTGATCGAAGCCTTGCGAGAGGCCCTCGACGGCCAGTAGGAGTGTCTTCAGGCGCGACCGCTTAGGTGTCGCGCCTGAAGTTGCTTCTTCGGGCACTTGAAATCTCCGCACCCGTCCCTAAATCCTGCTGTACGCGCGGCCGCGGTTATGCTGCGCCTTAACCAGGAGGAGATCGGGATATGACACTCGTTAACTGGAGCCCCCTGCGGGAGCTCGACGACCTTTTCAATCAATACGGCCGGGTTCTGGGCCGCAGCACGACGCCGTCCGTGGAGGGCGGCGCTGGGAAAGCGGCGGAATGGCGCCCGGTCGCCAACATTTCGGAGACAGCAGATACCTACGTTATCAAGGCCGAACTGCCGGAAGTGGCGAAGAAGGACATCGACGTTTCCGTGCACGACGGCGTGATCACGCTCCGCGGCGAGCGGCGCCTGGAAAACCAGAGCAGCGATGAAAAGCATCACCGCATTGAGTCGTTCTACGGTTCGTTTGCCCGCAGCTTCACGCTGCCGGCCGATGTGGACGAGACGAAGATCCAGGCTGAGAGCAAGGACGGCGTATTGACGGTTCGTCTGCCCAAGACCGAGGCCCGGAAGCCCCGACCGATCGAAGTGCAGGTTCGCTAGTCGAATCTCCGGCGGCGATTTTACCGAATCCGGAAAGTCGTCGCCGGTGTGCGCCGGAACAGTGAGCCCGTGCCGGGAATTCCGGCACGATGCTCACTACGCTCTCATCCAGATTCCCCCGGCCGCGTGCGCGGCCTGTTGTCTGCTCAGAGGTGCACGTCATGTATCCCTTGCACAGGCAGTCTGGATGGCTTCCTCTGGTGACCGCTCTTGCTGTGATCCTTCACCTGCCGGCGGTCGCCAGCGCTGATTCGTTGCTCAGCGGGATTTTCGAGATCGATACCAGCGAGGCCTGGTCTCCGGGACCGGTCAATGCGGCCAATGTATCGAGCCCCGTCTGGGAGGACGAGGTAGACAACGAATTCCTGTGGGCAGGCGACCGGGACTCCGGGCTCTTGATGTCCTTTGATCCTGACGACGAGGAAGTCTTTCTCGGCTGGCAAGTCGAGTTCTAACGACGCGTTCTATGCGAGCATAGGCTACGACGGTGCGAGAAAGCCGTCGGAGTTTGCGTCGCAGCCTTGGTTGCCAGGTCATCACTGCTAATCCTGCTTGCGACCGCCGTCGGTGCGATCGCCACCGGAGGCGCTTGCGCCCGGGAAAGTTCCGAACCCGAACTGTTTCTACCGGCCACCCTGGTCAAGGTCGTCGACGGCGACACAATCAAGGTGCGCCTCGACTCTGGACCGATCACCATCCGGTTGCATGGCATCGACGCGCCTGAGCGCAAGCAGGCCTTCGGCGCGGCCGCTACCAAGGCGCTACGCGCCCTGGTGGAAGGCGAGCCGCTGGAGATTGAACCGGTCGAGCAGAGCGATGGCTACGGCCGGATGGTGGCGAAGGTCTTCGTCCGTGGCGACGACATCAATGCCCGGCTGGTCGAGAGCGGCTTCGCCTGGGCGTACCGCCAGTACCTGCGACGCGAGCCCGCCGACGAGCGCTACTGCCGGCTCGAGGCTGAAGCGCGGGCTGAACACCGTGGCGTGTGGGTCGGATCACCGGACCGCTGGGAGCCGCCCTGGGTCTTCCGTGGCAACGGGCAGAACGTCCAAGACCTGAACTACGCCGAAGAGACAGCGAAACGGTGCATTGCTGCCATTGGCCGGAAAAATTCCGGTTCCGGCGGACAGCCGCCCCTCGTTGGGTCAGTTCCTCCAGCCTCGTGCCGCATCAAGGGCAACATCAATTCCCGGGGCGAGCGGATCTACCATTCGCCCCGCGCGCCCTCGTACGCGAGTACCCGAATTGACACTGGGCGGGGAGAGCGGTGGTTCTGTAGCGTGGCAGAGGCGGAGCGCGAAGGCTGGCGAGCGCCCCGATAGGGTGCTGTCGATCGGAGCTTCGCGGGTTCATCGCCGCGAACGCGTAAGCGGCCGCGCGACAGGCGTTGCCCCGCGACCCTGATGACCGGCATTAACCGGCGCGTGGCGGTAAGGGTGGAGGGCAGCGCGATGTCGGAGGGGGTCATGGCGACAAGGTTTTCATGAATTGTTCGGCGGTGACGATGGGGCAGGCAAATGCGCCGGCAAGGCTGAGCAAGTCCTGGTCGCCCGTGACCAGCGTATCGGCTTTACCTGCTACTGCAAGTTGCAGAAAGGACACGTCGAAGCGGTCGCGACAAGCCGGCGTTTCAGGAGGTGGGCTGGGAATGCCGACGGTTTTGCAGGAAGGCAAATAGTCGGCCAGCAGTTCCTGCTGTTCATCCAGCGAGAGCTTGAATCTTGGATAGGCGAGCACCCGGATGAGCTCCGCGGCCGTGTCTCGGGAAACCAGGGGCTGGATGCGATGGTTTTGCCAGGCCTGGCGCAAAGGCGCCAGGTGCCCCTGGGTAAACACCAGCGCCGACAGCACCAGGTTGGTGTCGATCACGACACGGGGTGGGCGCGCAGAGCGCTTCATTTATTACGCGATGTCTTGGTGGCGGGCACTTGCCGCGCCCAGGCAACGGCATCGGCGATGTCCTGCTCCCGCAAGTTCAGTTCCGCCAGTTTGGCGCGCACGGCATCGCCCCGCTGGATGCGTACCGGCGTCAACACGATCTGGCCGTTGCGGGCTTCTACGTCAAAATACTCCGCAGGCTCCACCGCCGCTGTGATGCTCTTGGGCAGGGTGAGCTGGTTTTTCGAGGTCATCTTGGCAAGCATGGCAAACACCTTTTTCCGTAAGTAAGGAATTCTTACTCTAAGTCATTGACCGCAGGCCTTCAAGGGGTGGCGCTCCCAAATCCAGCGTATTCACCCGGATTCCCGGCTGGTAGGGGGACGAGCCGGCTGCGCACGCTCCAGAGATGGAGATTGCAGTCCTGTTTGGCGGAACAAGTGCGGAACGCGACGTCTCAATCGCGAGCGCTGCGCGGATCATTCCGGCCTTACGCAGTCTCGGTCATAAGGTCTTTGCTGTTGACACTGCCACCGGCCGCCTGGCTGCCGCAGATGAACGCAAGCTCCCGGGAACGGCGAGTCCATCGACTGGCAGATCACCACCTTCGCCGGAGCACGGCGCGAACAGCTGCGACCCGGGAGCATAATTGGGCGCCCGCGCCTGGCCCGCCCCTGGCCCGGTACAATATCCGTCCCGCGCCGTTTCCCTGCGCGTACACGGCATCACACAGCGCATGTTCAGTCGCCGGACGCACCGTTTGCGGGCCATCTGCGTGCTGTTCGCGGGGCTGGGCCCGACGATTGCCAGTGCAGAGGTGCAGACCGTCAGCGAGACCACGTCCCCCGTAGTCTCCCTGGAACTACGCGACCAGTTTGGTCATACCAATTCCCTCGCGCGCCAGCGCGGCGCGCCCGTAATCGCCGTAATCGTCAGCGTGCGGCGGCTGTCGATGATCGAACGCTGGGAGCGGGACCTCAGTGAACGCGTGCCCGGTATCCGCTTTCTGAACATTGCCGATCTGCCCGACGATGTACCCGTGGATGCCGAACGGACGGCGGCCACCCTTCGCAAGCGCGTGCCAGCAGGCGTGGCAGTGCTGATGGACCCCGACCGCCGTTGGGCGACCGGCTACGACCTGGACACGACACTGCCCAACCTGCTGGTATTCAATGCCGAAGGCGGTCTGATCGCCCGGTTTCGGGGCCGGTGGACCGCCGAACTGGCGGCGCAAGTGGCCGGTGCCGTGCCCCGCGCTGTGCCGCCGGAAGAGCCCGCGACATGAGCGCATCGGTCGTTCTCGTCGGTGGCGGGCTCGCCAATTGCCTGATCGCGCTGCGCCTGAAAGCCGCCCGACCCGATATCCGGCTGACGCTGGTGGAGGCCGCCGGCCGGCTCGGCGGCAATCACACCTGGTCTTTTCATGGCACGGATGTGAATGCAGCAACACTTGCCTGGTTGCAACCGCTCGCCAGTCACAGCTGGCAGCACTACGACGTGCGTTTTCCCGAACGGGAGCGGCGCCTTCCGGGCGGCTATCACTCGCTGACGTCGGAGCACCTGCACGACGTTGTCATCGATTCGATCGCGACTGGCGTGCGCCTCAACAGTGTCGTGACGGACGTCGCAGTCGATCATGTGACGCTGGCTGGTGATGAGGTGCTGCCCGCGGACCTGGTCATCGACGGCCGGGGGCTACAGGGGCCGTCCCAACCTGGCATGACCCTGCGCTTCCAGAAGTTCTTCGGCCAGCATCTGCGCTTCGCAGCACCGCACGACCTCACCGGGCCCCTGCTGATGGATGCTACCGTTTCCCAGGCCGAGGGCTACCGCTTTGTCTACGTGCTGCCCTTCTCAGCGACAGAGGCGCTGATCGAGGACACCTATTACAGCGACAGCTCGGCCGTTGACAACGGTGGGCTTCAGCAGAATATCACCCGCTACGCCGCCGATCGGGGCTGGCGGGTGCAGGAATTGATCCGGGAGGAGACTGGTGTGCTGCCAATCGTGCTCGACGGCGACCTCGCCGCATTCTGGCCAGCTGCTGATGGCGTGCCACGATCCGGACTGCGCGCGGGATTGTTCCACCACACCACCGGCTACTCGCTGCCGCAGGCCGCCGCGCTTGCCCACGATTTACCGGATCAGGCCCGCTTGCAGAGCGCAAGCATCGCGCCCTGGATCCGCAGCCGGGTGCAGAGCCGGTGGCGCGAGCAGCGGATCTTTCGCCTGCTGAACCGCCTGCTCTTCCTGGCGGCGGCCCCGGCCGAGCGTTACCGGGTCCTTCAGCACTTCTACCGCCTGCCCGAGCCGATCATCGAACGTTTCTACGCGGGTCGTCTGACAGGCCGGGATGCGCTGCGCATTCTGAGTGGCACACCGCCGGTGCCCGTGAATCGCGCCCTGCGTTACCTGCTGCCCGGAAGCAGCCGCCGATGAACAAGGGTCAGCGCAAATCGGTGGCAGTCATCGGCGCCGGATTTGGCGGGCTGGCACTGGCGATACGGCTGCAGTCGGCAGGCGTTCAGACGGTCCTCCTGGAGAAGCGCGAGAGGCCCGGTGGCCGGGCGTACGTGTACGAGCAGGACGGATTCACATTCGACGCGGGACCCACGGTCATCACAGCTCCTAATGCCATTGACGAGTTGTTTGCACTGAGTGGCCGCGCCACCAGCGACTACGTGGAGATGCTGCCTGTCGACCCGTTTTACCGCCTCGTGTGGCCGGACGGCGTGACGCTCGAGTACAACGCCGACGCGGATGCGTTGACCGATGCCATTGCCCGCATCAACCCTGCGGACGCGGACGGCTATCGCAAGTTCCTGAAATTTTCAGAAGCCGTATTCCGTGAGGGCTACCTCAAGCTCGGCACCGTGCCCTTCCAGAACTTCTGGAGCATGGTGCGTGTGGCACCGCAGCTGATCCGGCTGCGCAGCCATCGCTCCGTGTACGGGGTGGTGTCCGACTACATCAAGGATCCGCACTTGCGGCAGGCCTTCAGTTTCCACTCGCTGCTGATTGGCGGAAATCCGTTCCAGGTGTCATCGATCTACGCGCTGATTCACGCGCTGGAACGCCAGTGGGGCGTGCGCTTTCCCCGCGGCGGCACCGGCGCCCTCGTGCGGGCGCTGGTGCGGCTGTTCCAGGATCTCGGCGGCGAAGTCCGGCTGGGGTGCCCGGTGGAAGAAATCCGGGTGCGCAATGGCCGGGTCGCCGAGGTTGCCACAGCCGACGGTCGCAGTGTGGCGGTCGATGCGGCGGCGAGTAATGCGGACGTCGTGCACACCTACGCCAAACTGCTCGCTCGCACCGATCGCGGTCAGGCTATGGCGCGGCGCCTGTCACGAAGTCGTTTCAGTAATTCGCTGTTCGTGGTCTACTTTGGCCTGAAGCGGCAGTACCCCGACATTGCACACCACACCGTGTTGTTTGGGCCGCGCTACCGGGAACTGCTCACCGATATCTTCGAGCGGGGCATTGTCCCCGACGACTTTTCGCTGTATTTGCACAACCCGTCGCGCACCGATACCTCGCTGGCGCCGCCCGGTCAGGCCGGGTTCTACGCGCTGGCGCCGGTTCCCCACCTGGGCAAGGCGCCTGTCGACTGGACCGTGATGGGGCCGATATACCGGGAACGGATCCTGGACGCACTGGAAAAGCACACGCTGCCGGGTCTCCGCGCCAATCTCGTTACCTCGCGGATCTTCACGCCCGACGATTTCGCCACTGAGCTCAACGCCCACCTGGGCTCCGCGTTTTCCCTCGAGCCGTTGTTGACCCAGAGTGCGTTTTTCCGGGTTCACAACCGGGATGACCGGATACACAATCTGTACTTCGTGGGGGCAGGCACCCACCCGGGCGCAGGTATTCCGGGCGTTATCGGTTCCGCGAAGGCCACAGCGGGGCTGATGCTCGCTGATCTCGAGGCAAGCTGAGATGGATCCAGTCGTCAGCAACAGCCGTGACATGATCCGTAAGGGGTCACGGAGCTTTGCGCTGGCGTCGCGACTGTTCGACACGGCCACCCGCGACGATGCGTCGATGCTCTATGCCTGGTGCCGTCACTGCGACGACGAGATTGATGGCCAGCAACTTGGCATGACACCGGCAGTACAGCTGGCAAGGGATCGAGTGGCCAGTCTGGCCCGATTGCACACCGAGACCCGGTGCGCCATCGCGGGTGAAGTGGTTACAGATCCGGTATTCATCGGCCTTCAGCGTGTGGTGCGCCAGCACGCCATTCCCAGGCGGCACGTGCTGGAGTTGCTGGCTGGTTTTGAGATGGACGTTTCCGACTACCGTTACCGGACGATCGACGAGACCTTGTCCTACTGCTACCGCGTTGCGGGGGTCGTTGGCGTCATGATGGCGCATGTGATGGGCGTGCGTGATTCCCGCACGTTGCAGCGCGCCGCAGATCTCGGCATTGGCTTTCAGCTGACCAATATTTCGCGAGACGTGCTCGATGACGTGCGGAACGGGCGATGCTACCTCCCGGACCAGTGGCTTTTGGAGGCGGGAATTCCCGCGGACGGAGTCGCGAATCCAGAGCATCGGACCGCCCTTGCCGGTGTGGTGCGTCGGCTGCTGACCGAGGCCGACCGCTACTACGAGTCGGCGGATTCCGGGCTGCAGGCGCTCCGTTTCCGGTCTGGTTGGGCGGTGGCGACAGCGCTCGGTGTCTACCGGGATATCGGGCGCATCGTCCGTCTGCAAGGTTCGCGAGCGTGGGACGCCCGGGCCGTGGTCAGTACGCCACGGAAATTCCTTTACGTGACCGGCGGTGCCGTGCGGGCGTTGCAGGCCGTTACTATCGATCGCCGGCATCGTGCGGCGCCGCGGGCAGAGGATCTGTGGGTGACGCCGGATCTGAGCCCGGACGGCGGCGTTGACCATTAGCGAGACTGATATGCAAGTCCAGGCACAAGCCGATCCGCAGCGCTTCTTCTGGTACGGCGTCTGGGCCGTGATCATGGCGGTGTCGGCACTGCCACTGTTGGGCGTCGTCCGCATTCCGCTCCTGTTTGACTACAAGTGGACGCTGGTCGTACACGAGATGGCCGCGTTCCTGTTTTTTGGCCACACCTTCTTCAGCAATATCTGGGCACTGCAGATCCGGTTCACGCAGCCCGCGCCAATGGGCGTCTGGGCGCGCGGTAATCTCCGCCTGCTTTGCCTCAGCGTGACCGGTCCGACCTCAGTCGTCATTCCGTTGTTTGGTCTGATGCTGATGGAGGAATGGGGCGGGTTGCTGAATGTGCCCTGGGCGTGGGATGGCTACTTTGCATTCTGGCTGATGGCCGGCTTCAGCCTCGTTCCGGATGTAATCCGCTACGGGCGCAACCGCAATGCTGAAGATCCCCGGCACGGGCTTATGAGCGGTGGCGTTCGGGGCATGCTCGCGCTGGTCGCGACCCTGTACATCCTCGGTTACTGCATGATCATCAAGGGCAGCCTGTTCGCCGGTCCGGTCCAGCGCTTGCTCGGTCTAGCTCCCTGAGTTGCCGCGAATCATGCATTGACCGGGGCTCCGGACTGGCGGTTAAATGGGCCGACGAGGGCGGCCCGGCGTTCCCGGCGGGAACATCAGGTCCATGACACTGACGCGGCGTCTCGCTACGGAGCCTGACGCCATCATCAACGGGGGAGTTTGTGATGATTGCTCGGCACACCATGTACGGCTGGGGCCTGCTTGCACTGACCCTGGCGATAGGCAGCCCACTGCCCGTTTCCGGCCAAAGCCTCATCGAAGAAATCGTTGTCACCTCCCAGCGGCGGGCGGAGCAACTGCAGGACGTCCCGCTCGCGGTTACGGCCTTTAGCGCCGATCAGCTGGAAGTCCTGCAGGTACGCCAGGCCCTGGATATCGGCAGGCTCGTCCCTAACCTGATCGCCCACAACAACACGGGCCTTGGCACCGCCAATGCCTATTCCCTCCGTGGCCTGAACAACACCGAGTCCATTGCCACGTTCGATCCGCCGGTCGGCAGCTATGTTGACGACATCTACGTCAGCCGGCAGAACGCGAATAATTTCACGCTCTTCGACGTGGATCGAATCGAGGTGCTTCGTGGCCCGCAGGGCACTTTGTTCGGCCGCAATACCACCGGCGGGGCTGTGCGCGTGATCTTAAAGAAGCCCGCCGAAGAACTGGGCGGCTACGCCGAGGTTGGTGTGGGTGAGTACGAGCATTACAATTTCCGCGGTAGTGTCGACATCCCGGTCACTGACACGGTCCTGACGAAAGTTTCCGCGTTCTGGGTGGACGAGGAAGGGTACGTCGACAATCCGACGACCGGCGACACTCTGAATGGCGAGGAGAACTTCGGCATCCGCGGCGCCACCCTGTGGCGGATTGCCGATGGCCTCGCCTGGGACGTGGCGGTCGACTACACCGACACCGACGAGATCAACCTCACGAATAACGCTGCAGGCAGTGACCGGATCAGCCTGACCGGCCTCTCCCAGAATGGCACGCCGCTCGCCGGCCTGTTGACCGGCGAGAAGCAGAACTACGCGCTTAGCAACGAGGTTGAGGCCTTCAGCGTGACCTCGAACCTGGAGTGGGACATCTCGCTGGGCACGGTCAGCTTCATCACCGGCTGGCGGGACATGACCCAGAAATTTGCCCTCGATTTCCTGAACAGTCCGGTTTCCTACGGCGGTTTCACGATCGCCAATGACGGTGACCACCAGCAGTTCACCCAGGAGATCAAGCTTGCCGGCGACGTGGGCGAGCGCGTCCAGTACGTGGCGGGCCTCTACTACCTGGACGAGGACAACAGCACGGACTTCGGCGACATCTTCAACATCGGTTTCCCGCTGGTACTGGCTGACCGGGTGCTGGACAACACCAGCGAGGCCTGGGCCGCTTACGTCCAGAGCGACATTGAGGTTGCCGACCGGTGGACTGTGACGCTCGGCGTGCGCTACACGGACGAGGACAAGGATGTTTCCTTTACCGACAATCAGCCAAAAGCGTTCTGCACACCCTTCGCGCCGCCGGCCTGCACCTACCAGGATGTCAACGGCGACAACATCGCCGACGACGACCTGAGTAACATCAATCTCGACAATCTGAGCAGCATCAACTCGGATTTCGAGGACATTCCGCGGACCCAGAACGAGAAGCTCTGGACGCCCCGGGTCGCGGTCCAGTACACGATGACGGATGACCTGAATTTCTACGGATCGGCAACCCGCGGCTTCAAATCGGGCGGCTGGAACGCGCGTGGCACGACCCCGGACCAGCTCCAGCCCTTCGGGCCGGAAATCGTCTGGTCCTATGAGGCGGGCATGCGCTCGGAATGGCTCGACAACCGGCTACGGGTCAATCTCACGGCGTTCTTCGCCGACGTCAGCGACTTCCAGTTGCCGACCGCGTTCGAGACGACGAGTGGCGCCATCCAGTTCATCACCAAGAACTTTGCCGACCTGGAGAACAAGGGTCTCGAGCTCGAGCTGATCGCGATACCGACGGACAACCTGACGCTGCTGGCCAATATCGGGATTCAGGACGGCGAGTACACCAATCTCGGGCAGGAAATCCTGGACCAGCAGGCGCTTTGCCTGGGAGGTACCGCGAGTGCGTGTGGCCAGGGCATCGTGACCGCAGACGGCAGTATCGCCGATCCCACACGGACTCCGGACTACTCCGCAACCATCGGCTTCATCTACGACCACGAGCTCAATTCGGGTTACGTGATTTCGCCGAGCGCCTACCTGTACTCGCTCGGCGATCACAGCGTGTTCAGCACGGGCACTCCGCAGTTCCTGGTCGATGGCTATACCACCTACAACGCCAGCGTTGCCCTGCGCAATGTGGAGCAGGACTGGTCTCTCACGCTCGGCTGCCGGAACTGCAATGACCGCGACATGCTGGTGTCCGGACTGGCGGGCCAGCCTTACTACCAGGATCCACGGACCTGGTCGCTGCTCTTCCGCAAGGACTTCGGGGGAAGCTGAAAGTGCTTCAGTCCTGGCGAACCTCAAGCAGGCCTTCCATGCCCTTGGCGCGGTGGCTCGCCATGAAGGGCGCTTTCTTGCTGCAGTAGAAAGCGAAGGTGCCAACGCGCGGAGGAGTGAACTCAATCGTCCGCGGCTTGCCTTCGCTCGCCTTTGCGCGCACCGACAGGCCTGAAGCCGGATCATCGATGACGAGGTCGTGCGGGGTGAAGCCTGACTCGCTGATGAGCGTCAGTTCCACCGGCTTCCCGACCTGGACAATCACGTGGCGGGGCGTGTACGCGTAATTCGTTAGCGTCAGGGTGATGCGTTGAACGCCGTCGGCGTCAATCGTGGCGGTTGTCGCGTCGCCGGCGGGTTCTGCCGCGAGCGCGCACTGGCCGACAGCCAGCCCGAGCGACAGGCCGAGAGACAGGCCGACGAGGGAGAGTGTTCTCTGCATGGCGGTTCTCCTGCTACCAGAATGAAGTATCGACGGTTTTCAGTGCTGAACCAATTTTCTTCCAAACCAGTGGGCAAGGCCCAGCGCCGCAATCCCGACCCCGAAAAGGCCGAAGCAGACGGGGAGTAGCTGCAGCGCCGGTTCGCTGCGCCAGAACACCCCGCTGTAGGCTTCGAGTGCCCAGGTGTTTGGTGTGATCCAGCCGAGCTGCTGCAGCCACTGGGGCATGAAGAATCGCGGGACCATGCTGCCGCCGATGGCGGACAGGATCAGGATCACCACCGTCGGCAACAGTTGCGCCTGGGCGCGCGTGCGGCAACCGGTCACCAGCAGCAGGCCCAGACCCGCCGCCAGTACGGCGGAGCACACCGTGATCATCAGCCACGGCCAGAAGTTGCCGGGCACATCAACGCCGTAAGCGAGCCAGGCGATCCCGAAGATGACGCTCGCCTGCGTGAATCCCTGGAGCGCCAGGAACAGGAAGCGTCCGTTGATCGCGACGTCGAGCCCGCCGGGGCCGGCCGCAATCCGGTCGAGGATTCCGGCCTCCTGGTCGTCGAGGATGCCCAGTGCGCCCTGGGCGGCGGCGAACAGCAGGAACATGAACGCCACGGCGCCGGCGTAGTACGCCACATTGTTCAGCGCCGCGTTCTGGCCGGCCACATTTTCCCGCTCCAGCAGGTCGTCAAACGACCAGCCCCCGGACTGACTGGTGCCAGCCGCGGCTCGCATGTCGAGCAGGCCAGCGTCGATCTCCGCCCGTTGCTCGTCTGTGAGTTCGGTAAATTCAGTGTCGATGAGTTCTGCCACCCGGCCGACGGCCAGGTCGGGGAGGGCGCTGAAGTAAGCCCGTTGCAGTTGCCCTGCCAGTACCGTCGCGGTCACGCTCCGTGACGGATCCACGAGCAGCAGCAGTGGCGGGGCCGCCAGGCCCGCAGCCGTGGCCAGCGCCTCGCCATCGGCGCGCACGATCAGGCCGATGTCGGCCGTGCCCCGGCGCACCAGGTCGCGGGCACCCTCCCTGTCGAGTTCGTCCGTCAGGGAGCCGGGCACCGGCCGGATGGCCGGCTCTGCGGTCAGGGCCTGCAGCAGTTGTCTGGAGTCGTCGCTCCGGACCTCGTCAACGATGGCGATGTGCAGCTGCAGCTGGTCGCCTGCCGCCGTGCTGAATATTTCCGCGAAGATCAGGAAAAACACTGCCGGCACCACGAGCACCATCGTCAATGCACCGCGGTCGCGGAACAGCAGCAGCAAGGCGGCGCGAAGAATGGCAACTGTCATGAGGTGGCGCTCATGCGTCGGGGACCTGGCCGGTGAGTTCGACAAAGACGCCGTGCAGCCCGGGTTGCCGGACCCGCAACTCATCGATATCCGCGCCGGCGTCGATCAGCGCGGCGCGTAGTCCGGGTAGCTGATCCAGTCCACCCCGCAGGCGCCCAATCCAAAGGCGTTCCTGATTGGTAGGCGAGAAGAGGGACGTGCGCAGGAAGTCGCGCAGATCGGGTGCCGGCTCGGCTGCCAGCATCAGCAGGACTTCCTGGTCGGAACCAAACAGGCGGCCGACGAGGATCGGGATGCTGTCGGTGGCCCTCACGACCCCGGCAGCCATTACGGCCACGCGATCTGCCAGTGCTTCGGCCTCGATCAGGTCATGGGTGGTGAGAATCAGTCCCATTCCCCGGTCCCGAAGCGCCCGGAGGACCTCGTGCACCGACTGGCGCGCGACCGGATCGAGGCCAACCGTGGGCTCATCGAGCAGCAGCAGGTCAGGGCGGTGCAGGGTGCCGGCGGCAATGTTGATTCGCCGCTGCATGCCGCCGGAAAGCCTCTCCACGGGTTCCGAGGCCCGATCGGCAAGCCCTGACCAGGCCAGTGCCTCCGCCACGGCCGGGCGGACGTCGTGAGCGTTGAGTCCGGCGAGCCTGCCAAGTATTTCCAGGTTGGTGCGCACGGGCAGGCGGCCCCAGAGTGCGATGGACTGGGGCACGAAGCCGACCCGCTGGCGGACAGCACGATCGTCCGGCGGGCGGCCACCGATGCGAATACTGCCGGCGTCAAGCCGGACCCGCCCGGTAAGGGCGTGCAGCAGGGTGGATTTGCCAGAGCCGTTCGGCCCCAGCAGCACGAGCACTTCACCCTTGCTCGCCGTCAGGTCGACGCCAGCCAGAGCCGCGCGTTGCGCAAAGCGGCGCACCGCGCCGCGGACGATCAGCAGGGGTTCAGAGGCCAAAGCGGGTGAACAGGTCGCGCTTCTGGCGAAAGAGCTTCGCGCCGACAAAGCGCCCCAGCAGCTTGCCAGTAGTCATCCAGGCGATCCGCTTGCCGCTCTCGCGGTTGGCCAGCATCTGCTCGACCAGCCACGGCGTCGACGTTTCCACATAGTCGCAGAGAATGTTGAGCACCGGACGGAACTTCAGCCAGTCCTCGTTGTTCATTTCCTTCTGCTCGTCGAACCAGTTCTGTGTGATCAGCATGCCGGGGCTGATCGTGCCAATAATGATTTCCGGGTTGTTATTCTCGGCGACGAGGTACTTGGTCAGCAGCCAGTCGCCGGCCTTGGTGGCGCTGTAGACGCCCATGTTGGGCGTCAGGCGCTTGCCGTCGAAACTGCCGCCAAGCATATTGTAGAGCGCGCCAAAACCCTGCTTTCGAAAGCCGGTAATGGCGACCTGGGAGCCAAACACGCTGCCCTTCAGGTTGCCATCAATCAGCGTATGGACCAGATCCTCCGGCAGTTCGTGAACCGCGTGTCGTGAGGTTGCCCGCCCGGCATTGTTGATCCAGAAGTCCACCCGGCCAAACGTGGCGACAGCGTAGTCCCACAGTGACTGGACGTCGGTCTTCAGCGTGACGTCGCAGGTTTTGCCGGCGGCTTTGGCCGGACCTGCTGCCGAGAGTTCCGTTACAGCCTTGTCCACGTCGGCCTGGCTCCGGCTGGACACCACCACGTTGTGCCCGCGCTTCAGAAATTCGACCGCGAGGCCGTGACCAATGCCGCGGGTGCTGCCGGTGATCACGATGTTGGCCAAGGTCAGTCCCTGCAGTCCTGCTGAATCTGTTCGAGGAAATCGCTTGTGATCCGTTGCCACTCCAGTTTCATCCACGGGCTGAAGCGCCCGGGGCTTAAGGCGATTTCCTGTGTCAGCGTATCCGGAGCGACCCAGCGATGGTCGGCGATTTCGGTGGGGTCAGCGACCAGTGTGCCGCGTGGATAGCCGGCGTAGACGTAGCAGAGTTCGTGCTCCGAGCCGATGTCGCCGAAGCGTGCCTGGTAGCGAAACTTGTAGAGAAAAGTCAGGCGGCACTCGAGATTGAGTTCCTCGCGCACACGCCTTCGGCCGGCAGCCTCAACCGGTTCGCCCGGGCGCGGGTGGCTGCAGCAGCTGTTGGACCAGAAGCCGGGCCAGAGCATCTTGCCCGCCGTGCGCTGCTGGATCAGTACAGCGCCGTGCCTGTCAAAGAGAAAGACCGAGAAAGCCCTGTGCAAAGTGCCGGCTCCCAGATGCCCTTCGGTTTTTGGCAGGGTGCCAATTTCGAGGTCGGCCTCGTCGACGAGGATCAGCCGGTCTTCGATGCGGGTCAGCGGGGCTGCCTGGCTCACGGTGCAGGGCCGGCCAGTACGGGTAGCGCCCTGAACCCCAGGCGTTCGATGACCTGCTGCACGTCGGCGGTGGTTGCCGCGTTCTTGCACAGGGCGATCATCGCGCCGCCACCACCGCCTCCGGTGAGCTTGGCGCCCGTGGCGCCGGCATCGCGGGCGGCGTCGATCAGCCGTTCGAGCTCCGGGGTGGAAACCTGCAGGGCGTTGAGCAGCCCCTGATTGATGTTCATGAGATCACCCAGTGTCGTCACATCGTTGTCCTGAATCGCGGACACGGCTTGTAGCACGAGGGCATCGATGTCATCAAAGATCTTTTCGTAGAGGCGGGGATTGCGCTGGCGGGCGTCTGCCACATTGGCAACCGTCCGGGCCGTGAGTCCCTCGGTGTGCGTCATGCCCACCACGATCGAGAGAGGCTCTGGAATATTGAGCAGCTCGACCATCGGTGGCGTCCCCCGCCGATAGACCAGGGGCTTGCCGTAGGTGGCCAGCGTGTTGTCGATGCCGCTTGGTTGCCCGTGGGCATTCTGTTCAGACAGATAAGCGAGATCGTTGACTTGGGCGTCGGAGAGGCCCAGCTTGAAGTGCAGGTCGAGCGCCCGGACGATTGCCACGGCCAGTGCGGCTGAACCGCCCAGCCCCATGCCGCGGGGAACGTCGGGGAAGACCTCAATGCGCATCGCGCGACTGGCAAGCCCGAGCTTGTCGAGGATGGCGCCGGCTGCGCGCTCGAAGGAACGGCGTTGCTCAATCGGCTTCGCCAGCTGGTACTCCACCCCCCAGCGCGGTATGAGCAACTCGACACCACGATCACCGTCCTCGACGATCGCCCGGATAGTCAGGGGTACGGGGCAGGCAATGGCGTGCCGGCCGTGCACCACGGCGTGTTCGCCGAGCAGGATGATCTTGCCGTGGCCGACCCCCACCCCGGCTTCGGGCGCGCGGCGGACTGCGGACCTGAGTGCGGCCGGCGCCGACTGTCGCACCTCTGCCAGGATCTCCTGCGCCTTCCACAGCTTGATCTCGCCGCTCTGCAGGACCCGCTCGAGCACTTCATTGAACATCTCGGCTGGCGCGCCGGCGGCTTTCACCACGCTACGCGCGTGCAGTGTCATGTGGCCAGCCTGGATGCCGTCTGTGGCGAGCGCCCGCAGGGCCGCAAAGTTCTGGGCCAGGCCCACGGCTGCCATGACCTCCGCCAGTTCCGTGGCGGACTCGACCCCGAGCAGGCGAAGGTTCATCGCGACCCCGGGGTTTGTCTCCAGCGGTCCGCCGACGATCCCCACTTTCATCGGCATCTCGATCCGGCCCCGCAGGTTGCCGGCCTCGTCTTCCCACCACTCCGTGAGCGAGCCGTAACGCCCGTGTCGCGCGGCATAGGCGTGCGCGCCCGCCTCGATGGCTCGCCAGTCGTTGCCCGTGGCCAGAGCGACCGCATCGACGCCGTTCATGATGCCCTTGTTATGGGTGGCCGCCCGGTACGGATCCGCGTGGGCAAAATCGGCGGCGATGATCACTCCGTCACGCACCCGTTCGCCCGCGTATCCCTTGCCAGCCAGCTGGGCAACCGGCAGCGTAACTTCGGCACGCGCCAGTGCCCGGTCGGCCAGGTTCGACAGGATGCGCAGGAACACCTTGCCTTCGGTGAGTTGCTCGATGAGCGAGGCGACGCCTTCGCACATACCGTTGACCAGGTTCGCACCCATCGCGTCGCGGGTGTCGACGAGCAGGTGCACGACCAGCATTTCGCCGGGCAGGGACCGCAGCGGGTAGGAGTGCATTTCGACATCCACCGCGCCGCCGCCCCGGGCCACCATCCGGGGGTGGAAGCTGTTGGCCAGGTCGAGAATCTCCCGCTTGTGCTCCAGCACCGCCGCGCGGGCCCGCGGCACGTCCGGTACCTCCAGTATCTGGATCTGGCCGATCAGGATCGGCGGGGTGGAACTGGCGGCAAAGCCCCCGGACTCCCGGGCCAGCTTTGCGGTGGCGCTGATGGCAGCCACGATGGACGGCTCCTCGACCGCCATGGGCACCACGTAATCCTTGCCATTGATCAGGAAGTTGAGGCCAAGGCCAACGGGTATGCCGAGGACGCCAATGACGTTCTCGATCATCTTGTCTGCGGCTTGCAGGTCCAGGGTGGTCTTGCCGGCCGACAGCTTGTCGAAGTCGGTGTCGCTCAGCAGCCCCCGGTCGCGGACGGCGCGCACCCGCTCGGCGACGGACATCTTGTAGAAGTGGGGAATCCGCGATCGGGCCACGGCCTGCTCCTGATTATTGGTCAGCCGGCGTACTTCGGCCGGCCCGCTGAAACCGTAGCAGCAATGCGAACTTGCCGCTACGTCTGTACCATCCTAACCCCATGGAGAAGCCCTGGCTGAACGAGTACCCGCCTGGCGTTCCGGCGACCCTCGACCTGGACCCCAACGAGTCCGTGGTGGATATCGCGGATCGCGCCATCCGCCGCTTCGCCGATCGTCCTGCCTTCAGCAATCTCGGCCGCACCATCAGCTACCGGGAGTTTGACGAGCTCTCCCGGCGCTTCGCGGCCTGGCTGCAGGGCCTGCCCGGGGTCGTTCCGGGTGACCGGATCGCGATCATGCTGCCCAACCTGATCCAGTACCCGGTGGCCCTCTTTGGCGCCTGGCGGGCCGGGCTGGTGGTGGTGAACGTCAATCCGATGTACACGCCGCCCGAACTCGAGAACCAGTTGCAGAATTCCGGCGCCAAAGTGCTGGTGGTCCTCGCCCAGCGTGCCGGGGTCTTCGCCGAGATTAAGGCGCGTGTCGGCGTCCGGCATGTGCTGGTCACGGGCATCGGCGACCTGCTCGGCTTTCCGCGCGGACCGCTGGTGAATCTGGTCATGCGCTTTGTGCGACGCATGCCCGTGGCCGACGTGCCTGGTGCCGTCGATTGGTCAGCCGTGCAGGCCCCTGACCCGGGGAGCTACAGGCCGGTGTCACTGCCGAAAGGAGCCGACCTCGCGTGCCTGCAATACACGGGTGGCACCACGGGCAGATCCCGCGGCGCGATGCTGTCACACGCCAACCTCGCGGCGAACATCCGCCAGATCAACACCTGGTTTTCGAGTCGCGTGGTCCCGGGCGAGGAAATCATGGTGACACCGCTGCCGCTGTATCACGTGTACGCGCTCGTGTGTAACTGCCTGTGCTACATCGATACAGGGGGCCACAACATCCTGATTACGGATCCGCGCAACCTGAAGCGGTTAATCGAGGAACTTCGCGACTGGAAGTTCACGTCCATCACCGGCGTAAACACCTTGTACCAGGCGCTGGTGGATCACCCGGATATCCGGACGGTGGATTTCTCGTCGCTGAAGCTCGCGTCGGCCGGCGGCATGGCGGTGCTGCCTGTGACCGCCAGGCGCTGGAAGGAAGTCACCGGTGTGATGATCCACGAGGGCTACGGCCTGTCCGAGACATCACCAGTGGTGACGTCGAACCCGGTAACGCTGACGGAGTACAACGGCAGCATCGGCGTGCCGCTGTCGAGCACCGTTGTTTGCCTGCGCAACGACGACCTGAATGAGGTGCCGCTGGGCGAGGCCGGCGAACTCTGCGTGTACGGCCCGCAGGTGATGCAGGGCTACTGGAATGACGAGGCGGCGACGGCCAGCGCCATGACGAGCGATGGCTTTTTTCGTACCGGCGATATTGCGGTCATGGACGAGCGGGGCTACTTTCGCATCGTAGACCGCAAGAAGGACATGATCGACGTCTCCGGCCTCAAGGTGTATCCGAACGAGATCGAGGCGGCCATTACCAATCACCCGGCGGTACTGGAAGCCGCCTGTATCGGAGTGCCGGACGACCGGACCGGTGAAGCCGTCAAGGTGTTTATCGTGATCCGGGAGGGTGAAAGGCTCTCGGTGGACGAGGTTCGAACATACCTGCGCAGCTCACTCGCGCCCTACAAGATTCCGCGGCACGTCGAATTCCGCGAATCGTTGCCGAAGTCGAACGTCGGGAAGATCCTGCGCCGCGAGTTGCGGGAAACGTCGTAGCAGGTTTAGCTGCGACAACGTGCTCCGTGGCTTCGGCTGCTCCTACGCTTCGCGGGGGCCGGTGCCGCGGCGATCATCCGTGGAGCGCGGGGCAAGTGTAAGTTCTGCGGCGGCCCAGTGATCGGCATGAACCCATGAGGCGGTGAAGCCGCGTTCCTCGACCGCGGCGAGGCGGTCGTGCAGGGCGCGGCGATGTTCGAGGGCAAGCGCCTTGCAGGCACGCAGCACCTGCACCGGTCGCTCCAGCAGCGGCGCAATGAAGCTGTCCGTGCACGCCGCCAGCGATTCGTGGCGGGTGCTCACCCTTTGCAATAAACCGAGTTGCAGGGCTTCGGCCGCGGGGATACGGCGTGCTTCGAGCAACAGCGTGAGCCCGCGCGCCGGGCCGAGCAACGCCAGCAGGTCGATGCCACCACCCCAGGCCGTGGTCACGTTCAGCTGCCCCTGCAGGAAGCCGAGTTCCGCCTCGGCCGTGGCGACGCGAAGATCGCAGGCCATCGCCAGTTCGGCGCCACCGCCGAGCGCGTGGCCATTCAGTGCCGCGATCACCGGCACGGGAAACTGGCGTACCGCAGCAAGTGCCGCCCGGGCGCGTCGCGACATCGAAAGCGTGTCGGCCTCGGTACGTATCGCATCCAGTTCCTTCAGGTCGCCGCCAGCGGCGAAGCAGCGGTCGCCCGTTGCGGTCAGAACCGCACACTTCAACGACGCGTCAGTGGCAAAGTCTGTGAACACCTCGCCAAGCCGGTCGAGCAGTTCCAGCGACAGCGCATTACGCCGCTCGGGCCGGTTGATCGTGACCTTAAGCCGGTCACCCCGCTGCTCGACAATAAGGATGCCGTTCAAAAGTAGAGCCGCATGACGCATTCGGCGACGCACGCCGGGCGATCCTGGCCTTCGATCTCGACTAAGTATTCCTCGACCAGTTCAAGGCTGCCCTTGGCCTCTTCAGCAGACACCAGCTTGCAATGAGCGCGGATGCGGCTGCCGGCGACCACCGCGTTTGGAAAGCGCAGCTTGTTGATGCCGTAGTTGATCACCCGCTTCACGCCCGGGGCCAGTGGCTTGCCAGAATCCACAAGGCCGCGCAGGAACGGGTAAAGGGACAGCGTGAGGTAACCGTGGGCGATGGTCTTGCCGTACGGCGACTCGGTGGCCGCTCGTGCAGCATCCACGTGGATCCATTGCTGATCCCGCGTGGCGCTGGCGAAACCGTTGATCATGGCCTGGTCGACCGTGAGCCAGTCGCTGGTATGGATTTCCTGGCCCACACGGGACTGCAGGGACTTGACGGCTTCGGCAAGTGCCATGTCATTGTTCTCCGGAAAGTAAGCAAGCAACTATCGCGTTGCAACGATGCTAGCAGAGTGACTCGCGTCCGGCAGAATCGTGTCCCGGCGCTATACTTCCGCCCATCTGTTCAGCCGGCCGAAAACCATGCACGCACAACGAACGATTTCGGGATTTGTCCTGCTGGCCGCCACCGTGTGGCTTGCCGGGTGCACGAGCAAATCGATGTTGCCCCCGCCGGGGACGACCGGTTCATCGGGACCCAGTGCCCCGACCAGCGGCAGCAGCAGCAGCGGTGGGAGTGCATCGTCGTCCGGCGCAGGTCAGTCGGGTGCCGGCCAGGCGAGTTCAAGTCAGGCAGGCTCCGGCCAGCCTGGAGCAGGGCAGCCTGGAGCAGGGCAGTCCGGAGCAGGGAAGACCGGTAGCGCGCCCACCGCCGGTTCTGGCGACGACCCGGGCGCCGTCTTCGACAAGTCGCTCGGTGATTTCGACGGTGAGATCGGGCGCGAACGGGAGGAAATGGCCAAGACCGGTCAGGGCTCGGGGCGTGCTGCCGAGACGCGGCAATCCAGTGACACGAGCTCGGTCAGGACAGCCGGCAACGGTGGCACCACGGGAGCGAATGGCAGCGTGTCGGGGTCCGGCACGGTCGGTGGGTTTCCCGGCGGCATTGGCGGGATTGGTTCAACCGGCGGCATCGGCGGCGAAACCGGTAGCAACCCGGCCAAGGGCTCGGGTGCCAGTTCGGGTTCGGCCGCCGGTACGGGCCCGGATTCCGGTGCAGGCCCGGAGGGCGAGGGCGGTTCAGGGACACCGGAAACGGAAGCCGCTGGCGCCGGGGCTGCTGGCGCCGGCGCTGCCGGCGGCGATGGCGGCACAGGTGACAGCGGGAGTGGCGTCAGTGGTACCGGCGGTGCAACGGCGGCTCTACCGTCCGACATCCCCGCCAGCGGCGCTGGCGAAGACCAGGTGGCACGGCAGCTGCGTGAAGCCGCCCTGGCCGAGAAGGATCCGGCCATCCGCGACGCGCTGTGGAACGAGTACCGGAAAGTCATGGGCATCAAGAAGAAATGACGATAGTGCGGCGCTCGCTACGTCATCTGACCGGCGTCGTGCTGACGAGCCTGTTCGTGTTCGGTACGCTCGCCGGCTGCTCCGTCGGCCGCACCATCGATTATGAGCAGACTGATCTGGTGCGGGCCGCCGCGGAGGTGCCCGATAACGAGCGGCTGGACGTTGGCATCATGCTGTTTGATCCGGGTATTCCGGCGGACACCACGCCGGAGGAACTGGAGAAGAAGCTGATTTTTCCGGACGTGCGCCAGGCCGAGGCGCGCTATATGCCCT
>CAZPNN010000391.1:0-7408 GCA_964587605.1 uncultured Chromatiaceae bacterium | reverse complement strand
GCGTGCCAGTCGGGCCACCAGCTGCCGGGATGCTCCACGGCGCCGCGCAGCCACGGATCCATTTCCCACGGCTCGTCGGGATTCAGCCAGAACTGGTATTTCTTCGCGTCCGGCGGGTTAATGACGCCGGCAATGTGCCCGGAGCCGGATAGCACGAAGCGCACCGGCCCTGAAAAATTGTGGCGCGCCTTGAACACAGAGCGGAACGGTGCGATGTGGTCTTCCTTGCAGGCCTGCAGGTACACGGGAACCGTGACCTTGGTGAGGTCGATCGGCACACCCGCTAGCGTGATGGCGCCAGGCTTCACCAGGTTGTTGTGCAGGTACATCTGCCGCAAATAGAACAGGTGCATCCGCCGCGGCATGCGCGTGGCGTCCGCGTTCCAGTGCAGCAGGTCGAAGGGCTGCGGCTCCTTGCCCAGCAGGTAGTTGCTGACGAAGAACGACCAGATCAGGTCGTTCGCCCGCAGCATGTTGAAGGTGGTAAACATCGCCTGGGCTTCCAGATAGCCCTTCTCGCCCATCATCTGGTCGAGGCTGTCGAGCTGCTTCTCATCGATGAATACGGCGAGGTCGCCGGGCTCCGAGAAGTCCACCTGGGCCGTGAGCAGGGTCGCCGTCTTGAAGCGCTGGTCGCCAAGGCCGGTGAGGTAACCGAGCGCCACGCCCAGCAGCGTGCCGCCGATGCAGTAGCCAAGACCGTGCACGTGATGCTCGCCGGTGGCGGTCTCGACCGCGTCGAGTGCCGCAACGATACCCTCGGTCAGGTAGTGCTCAAACTCCTTGTGGGCCAGCGTTTCGTCCGGATTGATCCACGAAACGATGAACACGGTGTAGCCCTGGCTGACGGCCCAGCGCACCAGCGACTTCTTCTCCGTCAGGTCGAGAATGTAGTACTTGTTGATCCACGCCGGCACCATCAGGATCGGCGTGCGATGGACTTGCTCGGTGGTGGGTTCGTACTGGATAAGCTGGATCAGTTCGTTCTGGAACACCACCTTGCCGGGCGTGGTGGCAAGGTTGCCACCGAGTTCGAAAGCGTCGGGGTCGCTCATGGTCATGCGCAGCTGGCCATTACCCCGCTCGAGGTCACGCTGGAAGTTACTCAGCCCCTTGCGCAGATTTTCGCCCTTCGTCTCGAAGGTGGCGCGCAGGACTTCCGGGTTGGTCCAGACAAAATTGCTCGGGGCGAATGCGTCGGCAAACTGACGGGTGTAGAAATCCACTTTCTTCGCCGTCTGCGGATCGAGATCCGCGATGGTAGACATGGTCTCCACCAGCCAGCGCGACGTGATCAGGTACGACTGCTTCATGTAGTCGAAGAGCGGGTTTTCGTTCCAGTCCGGGTGCTTGAAGCGACGGTCACCCTTGTCCGGCGCCGCCACCGGGTCCATCGCCTCCCGGCCCATTGCGCCGCCGACGAGCGACGACGACATCTGTTGCCACAGCATCATGTGCTGCTGCCAGAGCTTGAGGTTGGCCTGGATCAGCTTCGCAGGGTCCATCGCGAGCTTTTGTACTGCCTCCGACATGGCGGGCCCGGCATTCAGGGGGTCGGGATTGCCGGGGGCTTCGAGCCCCATTGCGGCGCGGGCCGTCGGCGTTTTCATCAGCTCCGCGAACATGGCCTGGGCCTTGTTGGTGAGCTCGGTGAGTTCCCGGGCGAAATCCGCGGGATCGGGGGGGATGAATTTTGGTTCGGCAGCAGACACGGTTGCTTCTCAGTCCTTGGTGGGGTCGTCGGCCTTTCCGGCTGACGAGTCGGCTGTACTGGCGCCAGCGGATCCGCTCCGCGGCGTTAATGCGTCCAGGAATGATTTCTGTAACTGGACCCAGGTCTCCATGTTCTTCTGGGCAAGGCTCTGCATGGAGCCCAGGGGCGTCATGCCCATGGTCTGCTGGATCTGGTCCTGCAGCACCTTCTGCTGGTTCATGAAGACCTGCACGCTGCGTTCCAGGTAGCCGCCCATCAGTTCCTGCATCGGGTTGCCGTAGAAGCGGATGATCTGCTTAAGCATTTCCGCCGACAGAATCGGCCGACCGCCCTGTTCCTGTTCGGAAATGACTTGCAGCAGGATGCTGCGCGTAATGTCCTGGCCGCTGGTGTCGTCAACGACCGCCACGTCTTCGCCTCCGGCCACGAGCTCACGGATGCCATCGAGAGTGACGTGCCGGCTGGCTTCGGTGTCGTAAAGCCTGCGGTTGGCGTACTTTTTTATTGTTCTTGGCATGACCGACCCTGCTGACTGGTGTTTGTCGTTCCGGAAAAGCTTCTGCGCTGCAAGAATACTACGCTCGAAATGGGGACATAAAAAAGGGGCGGAAGCCGTTGGCACCCGCCCCTTCAAGGCATTGTCAGAAGTCGTTCGCGATAGTTCTTAAGCAGCCTTCGACTTGGTGGCCGGGGTCTGCACCGCCGACTGGGCGGTCGCCTGGGCCTTGGACTGGAAGGCAGTCACGATTTCCACGTATTCCTGGGACCGGCGGACGGCCTGCTCGCCGAAAGCACGGGCGGTCTCCATCTGCTTGGCCAGGAACTCGTTGTAGTCCGCAGCCTTGGCGGGCAGGCGGGCCGCCTCGACGGCAAAATTGATGTAGTCGCCCAGAACCGCGTAATTCTGGCGGGTCAGGCGCTCGAAAGTCTCAGCGGCAACGCCATTTGCGGCGCGAATCGGCTCGAGGGCTTCCTTCTGGAAGTTGGTGAAATTGGCGAACACGTCGTTTTGGGTCGTCATGTTGAGTCACTCCTTGGTAGGTTGTTTGGCCGATGGGGCGGGAGAGATAGTAGGCCAAGACCTTGTGCGATGCAAGAGAAATATGAGAATAATCATAAGATATTGATATAAAAGATTATGACGCCACATTTTATCGCCTGTTAACCCCCAACCTATTGCAGCGCACGATTTGAATTCCTGACACGAAAGTAACATCCGGCGGTCATTCCGCTGCAACACGGGGCGTCCAAACTCCCGCTCGTGATGGACGCCCCTCGATTGATCACACGGAGCTTAAGTGATGACAAAGCTTGTTCGCGGGAATGGAATCCTGCGTTGGCCTGATGCTCTGCGACAGGCCGCCCTACCGTCCCCGCACCCGACGGCATCCCGTTTCAACGCCTCGCCGTCCTTTTCAGGGCCCGCCGCTGTCTGGCGCGCTCGGCACCTGGAGAAGCCGCTCCTACCCGGCGGGCCCGGGCAGCGCAAACAGCAGTAACACCGGCAAGCCGGCAAAGGCCGCCAGCGTCGAGATCACGATTGCGCCTGCCACGTCCTCCGGGTGGCGTTCATAGCGCGCGGCGAGCAGGTAATTGAACACGGCCACTGGCATCGCACTTTGTACCAGCACCACCCCTCGCTCCGTGCCAGTCAAGCCGAAAACCTCCGTGATGGCGAAGCCCACCAGCAAGCCGAGACCCAGGCGGCCGGCCGCGATCGCAGCCGCTACTGGCAGGCGTTGGACCTTGAAGCTGCCGAGAGCTTGCCCAAGCGCCAGGAGCATCAACGGGATGGCAAGACCGGCGAGGAGCTCGAGCGTATTGCCGAGCCAGAGCGGCAAAGTGACGTCCGTCGCCAGCATGCCAACGCCCAACACTGCCGCGTAATTTACGGGCGTCGTTAGCAAGGTCCGGAAGGCCGGCTGTCGCCCCTGAAACAGCGGCGCGACCAGGAACTGGGATACTGCCCCGACCAGGTAAAAGCCGATGGCAAGGCCCAGGCCCTCCTGACCAAAGGCAAACAGGCAGAGCGGCAGGCCGAGGTTGCCGGCGTTGCCAAAGCCGATGGGCGGCAGATAACTTCGCAACGGCTGGCCGAGCAGGCGAAGCAAGGCGCCGCCAGTTGCCGCGCAGCTGATCAGGGCCAGCAGTGCGTAGCCCATCATGGAAAGAAAGAGGCTGGCATCCGCCTCCAGATGGGCGATCCCGTTCAGGATCAGGCAGGGGACACCGATGTTCATCACCAGCCCGGTGACGAAGTCCCTCTGAAACGGTATGGCCAGACGCGCCCAGCTATATCCCAGCAGCGTGATGATGAAAACGGGGGCAAGAATCGGGATCAGGAGGGCATACATGGGTCGGGTATGCTAACGAAACAAAATAGCCGTGCGAGTAAGTTCCTGGGGTCCCCGCGATTCACAACAAACCATGCCAGTGTTAAATCAGTGCCTATATAGAGAGACACCCTGAATGCCCAGTAAAACCATAAAAATCAACACTATGGATGGCCACACGCTGGACGGCTACCTGGCCCAGCCGCCGGGTCCGCCGATGGCCGGCCTGCTCGTGCTCCAGGAGATTTTTGGGGTCACGGCCCACATCCGGAAGGTCACGGACGAATTCGCCGCCCGCGGTTTTCTCGCGCTGGCGCCCGCACTGTTTGACCGCCTGAAGCCCGACACCCAACTCGCCTATTCACAGATCAACGAGGCTCTCGCCCTGATGCAGCAGGTCCGCATCGACGATGTGGCGACTGACCTCGCCGCATCGGTCACCACCCTGCGCGGTTTGCTGCTTCCGCCCGGGAACCGGGTCGGTGCCGTTGGCTACTGCTGGGGCGGCGCCATCGCCGATCTGGCGGCGTGCCGCACGGACGTGAACGCGGCGGTGTCCTACTACGGCCGGGCCAATGTGAACTGGCTCAAGGAGAAGCCCCGCTGCCCGGTGCTGTATCACTTCGGCGCCAGGGATCAGCTGATCCCGCCGGAAATCATCGAGCAGATCCGTGCCGGTCGACCGGATTCGGAAGCCTGGGTTTACCCGGACGCGGGCCATGGCTTCAACTGCGACGAGCGCCCCGAATTTCACGCGGCGAGTGCCACGCTGGCGCTGGACCGCACGCTGGCTTTCTTCGGCCAGCATCTCGATCTCCCCTAGCACCCCGAAAACCGTCCAGGAGCCACCCATGGCCGACGAAAAACAGACAGCCCAGACGACCCCATCCAGCAACGGCCTTGACCGGCGACAGCTGCTGTCGGCGGCCGCGGGGCTGGCGGCCACGCTGGGTATTTCGGTCGTGGCGCAGAGCGAGGCGGGCGCGGCCAGCAAGCCGCGGAAGTGGCCGGGCAAGGATGTGGGTCCCTTCGACAGCTTCCGTGACTACATCAAGGCACTGGAGGACCGCGGCCTCGTGATGCGCGTAAAGCGCCTCGACCAGGATCAGTACGAGATGACGGCTTTGACCTACCGGCTCATGGACGAGTTTGGCTGGTACGGCGCGCCGGCGGTGCTCGTGGAGGAAATCAAGCAGGACGGCCGCTGGATGAAGGGCCCCGTCATCACCAATCACCAGGGGCACTGGGACACCGAAGCGATCATCTGGGGCCGGGAACCCGTCCCGGGCATCAGCGAGGAGAGCCACCGCGAAACCTACCGGCAAACGGTCAAGTTCCTCCATGACGGCATCGAGTCACGGCTCGGCAAGACACCCACGATCCCGACCAGCCCGGTGCCCGCCGCCACGGCGCCGGTCAAGGAAGTGATCCTTAAGGGCGACGAGTGCAACCTGCTCGACTTCTCCTTCATCAAGTCGAATCCTGGCGACTCGGCCCGCTACGTCAACACGGGCTCGGTCTTCACTGAAGACAAGGAGCTCGGCATGAACTTCGGCACCTACCGGTGCGAAATCCAGGGTCCGCGCCAGATCGGCGTGAATTCCGAGCCTAATCAGACCGGCTGGAAGATGTTCATGAAGAAGATCGAGCGCGGTGAAAAGCGCTGCCCGATCGCGATTGTAGTCGGCAACGACCCCATCGGCTGGTTCATCAGTTCATCGATCATCTCCAAGGGGGGTGCGGACGAACTCGCCATTGCCGGTGGCTTCCGCAACAAAGCTGTCGACGTCGTGAAGTGCGAAACCAACGACATGCTGATTCCGGCCAACGCCGAGATGGTTATCGAGGGCGAAGTATTGCTGGATCAGACGCATCCCGAGGGACCGTTCGGCGAGATGTACGGTTATCTCGGCCTCCGAAAGGAAGAGAACTTCGTGATGAAGGTCACCTGCATCACGCACCGCAAGCAGCCTTGGATACTCAACCAGTTCACCGGCGTCACGCGGGGATTCTGCACAGCCCCGCTCGAGGCCTTCTCGTTCTACCGCCTGAAGAAGATCGTGCCGAACGCCGTCGCCTTTCACTCGCCGGTGGAGTGGACCGGCATCGGCATTCTGTCCATCGACAAGACGGGGCCGAAGCAGGGCCTGGAAGCCGGCAAGAAGATTGCGAACATAGTGCCGATTACCAAGACCTGCATCGTGGTGGACAAGGACGTCGACGTCCTGAATCGCGACGAAGTGATGCAGGCGGTGGGCGCGCGCTGGCAACCCTGGCCGGCGGCGGAAATCATCAAGGAAGCCCGCGGCATGCCCCTGGACCCCAGCGCACCGAACCGGCCAATGAGCAGCAAGATCGTGATCGATGCCACTCGCCAGCTGCCGGAAGAGGGCGGACCGGAAATCTATCCCGAGCGCAATCGCGACCTGCTGGAAAAACTGGCACCGGAATCGTTCGAGATTGTCGCCGGGAAGTGGGAACAGTACCTGAAGGGCTGGAAGCGGAACGTGTAACGCGGCCGATCAGTCGCCCAGGTAGTACTCCACCGTCGTAACAACGCGAACGGTCTTTATCTCCGGCGAGAACTGATCGCGATCCGCAATCGAGAACAGGCCCTGCTGGGCGGTCCGGATGGCGCCGACCTCGCTGCCCGAGTCCTTGGCGAACTGTTCGGCCGCGCGGCGCGCATCCTTCGTGGCTTCCGCGATCATTTCCGGCTTGATCGTGTCCAGGGCGGTGAAGAGGTACTGGGTGTTGTACTCGTAGCTGCGCATCACGGGGACGCCCTGCTTCACCAGTTCCCCGGTGCGCTCAATGGCCTTTTTCGCCGCGTCGATCAGGTCCGTGCGCAGGATTACGGAAACCTCCGCGCTGTAGCGGTCGAGCCGGCGCCCGTCGCCATTTAATTGCTGCGCCTCCCGGTCCTGTACGCGGGGTGCCGACACGCTGACCTGCTCCGCGGGAAAATCCCTGGCCAGAAATGCGCGCACGGTGGTCACGCCGGCGTCGGCCTTCTGCTGCAGACTCCCGAGATCGTTTGACGTGACGGTGAAGACGATGGGCCACAGGGCCAGATTGGCGGGCACTTCCCGCTCTGCCAGACCCCGAACCGAAACCTGTCGCTCGCTGGAGCGGGCCTCGATCAGCGCATCGCCAATAAAGTAGCCTGCAATCACGATGCCCAGCGCAAGCACAATGGCGGCGCGCGTATTGTCTGGTGTGTCACTCACAGTAGTTTCTCCTCGTCGGCAACCTTGTTACGAAGCACACCAATGCCACTGATGTCGACTTCGACGACATCTCCCGGGGCCAGCCAGCGCGGCGGTGTCCGTGCAAAACCGACGCCACTCGGTGTGCCGGT
>CAZPNN010000390.1:0-2163 GCA_964587605.1 uncultured Chromatiaceae bacterium | reverse complement strand
GCCCTGCGCCAGGTGCCCGGCGTCGTCCTCGCCAACGTCAATCTCGCCATCGAACGGGCCGACGTCCGCGGCATTGCCGGCGTCACGCGCCTTACGGAACTGGCCGAGGCAGTCACGAAGGCCGGCTACGGCGCACGCATCGAGTCACCCGCCGCCTCCCAGGCGCAGGCCGAGGAGGAACATCGAAATCGCGAGCAGGCGCAGCTGCGGCGCGAGCTCCTCATCCTGCTGATCTCGGCCACCTTCGCCATGCCATTGATGATGCAGATGGGTGCCATGTATCTGGGCCTGCAATGGCACCTGCCAGGGCCGGTAGAGTTGCTGCTCGCGACGCCCGTGCAGTTCGTGATTGGCTGGCGCTTCTACCGTTCAGCATGGAAGGCATTGAAGGCCCGCTCCGGCAACATGGACGTGCTGGTCGTGCTGGGCACCACCTCCGCCTATGCCTACAGCGTGTACCTGTTGCTCTCGCTGGGCCACGTTGGCGCCATGGGCAAGCTGTATTTCGAGGCGTCGGTGATCATCATCACGCTGGTCCTGCTCGGCAAGTTCCTGGAGAGCAAGGCCAAACGCGGCACGACCGCCGCCATCCGGCAACTGATGGATCTGCGACCCCAGACGGCGCGCCTCCGTCGTGCCGATGGCGCCGAGGAAGAAGTGCCGATTAGTGACGTGCGGACCGGCGACCTCGTGATCGTCCGCCCGGGTGAACGCATACCGGTGGACGGGGAAGTGGTTGCCGGGCGCAGCGAACTCGATGAGTCGCTGATCACGGGCGAGAGCCTGCCGGTCGACAAACAACCGGGCAGCAAGGTTACCGGAGGCGCGATCAACGGCACGGGCCTGCTGGACGTGCGGGCCACTGCGGTCGGCGCCGATTCCACGCTGGCCCGGATCATCCGTCTCGTGGAAAACGCGCAGGGCGGCAAGGCGCCCGTGCAGCGCCTCGTGGACCGCATCAGCGAAATTTTTGTGCCAATCGTCGTGGCACTGGCCGTCATCACCTTTGCCGGCTGGTTCGCTACCACCGGCGATTTCGAGCAGGCCCTGATCTCCGCGGTCGCCGTGCTGGTGATCGCCTGCCCGTGCGCGCTCGGCCTGGCGACACCGACAGCGATCATGACGGGCACCGGCGCCGCTGCCCGGGCCGGGATCCTGATCAAGGACGTGGAATCACTCGAGCGGGCCCACCGACTCGACACCATCATCTTCGACAAGACCGGCACTCTGACGGCGGGCCGGCCCACCATCGTCGGCTTAGCGACCCTCCAGGGCACCGAGGACGAATTGCTCCAGCTGGCGGCATCCGTCCAGCACGGCAGCGAGCACCCGCTGGCCCACGCGATGCTGTCGGCCGCCGAGCAGCGGCAACTGCCTCGCTCGCCAGTCAGCGATTTTCGCAGTCACACCGGCCGCGGCGTCAGCGGCACCGTAAACGGGCGCGAGATCTACATCGGCAATACCCGCCTGCTCGAAGAGCACGGGATCCATGCTGGCGACGCGGCGGAACGGGTTAGCGACTGGGAAAAGCAGGGTCGCACGGCAGTTTTTGTTGCCGATCGGGACGGTGTGCTGGGTGTGCTGGCCATTGCCGACCCCTTGCGACCGGAAGCGCTGGAGGCCGTGGCCACCCTGCGCAAGATGGGCGTGCGCACCGTAATGCTCTCGGGCGATGCGGAACTGGTGGCGGCAGCAATCGGCCGGCAGGTCGGCGTCGACGAAGCCCGCGGCGCCGTCCGGCCCGAGGGCAAGGCCGAGGCCATTCAGGAGTTGCGCCGCAGTGGCCGGGTGGTCGGCATGCTGGGTGACGGCATCAACGACGCGCCCGCCCTGGCGGCCGCCGACGTGGGGATAGCCATGGGCACGGGCACCGACATCGCGATGGAGACCGCCGGGATCACCCTGATGCGCCCGGATCCCCGGCTGGTGGCCGGTTCAATCCAGGCCAGCCGGGCCACGTTCCGCAAGATCAAGCAGACCCGGTTCTGGGCATTCATCTACAATATTGTCGGCATTCCGCTGGCCGCCTTTGGCTTCTTAAGCCCCGCCCTGGCCGGCGCGGCAATGGCCATGAGCAGTGTGAGCGTGGTGACCAATTCGCTGTTGTTACGCGGTTGGCGACCACGGAACAAGTGACGAGCAGAACCCCTGACGAAATCGAGC
>CAZPNN010000389.1:0-7838 GCA_964587605.1 uncultured Chromatiaceae bacterium | reverse complement strand
CCCATCAGGGAAGCCGTCGCAGCCCTGTGCTGGGGTCGGCCGTTCAACTCTACCCGTCGCCACCCGTTTTATCAGCAACGTCCTATCCGTTCAGCCGTTTGGGCTTGATGTCGTTGATGCCCCAGAACTCGAGTTCCTTCTCGAACGACCATAACGGGTGGATTCGCTCCAGGTCGGCGAGATCCTCGTTGCTGGCACAGTCA
Organism: uncultured Chromatiaceae bacterium; assembly: GCA_964587605.1. Lineage (GTDB taxonomy): Bacteria > Pseudomonadota > Gammaproteobacteria > Steroidobacterales > SHZI01. Next base: position 7,635 of record CAZPNN010000389.1, on the reverse strand, counting down.
TAGCCGTTGCCCTGGTCGTTGTACCACTGCGCGTAACGCAGCGGATAGACGACCTCAGCGGTGAACACTCTGAGCGTCTTCATCAGCCACAGCGGGAATGGCCGGTACTTGAACCGGGTACCGTGGCGATTGCTTTTCCCGGCGATCGCGACGAGCTGATGACCGGTCAGCGCGCAAGACGCAATGGAGAAGTCCTGGTTGGAGAACACCTCCGGGTACTCGAAGCAGGTGCCCACCCACTTGCCGACGTCGCGCACGTCAATCCAGTTGACGAGAAAATCGGGCGCCGTGATGCCGGGAATATTGTCCTCCCGGATCATGGTCTTCGACAGTCTGGAATCGCCCCGGAAGTGGGTCTGCGCGGTGTAATCCACGCGGTGCATCGCGTAGTAATAGGCCGGCCGATGAATGCACGTGACGTTGACGCCCTCACCGCGCAGGAAATCCGATATCCGCAGCCGCTGCCTGATCCACCACGGCGTCTTCGGCACAGCGCCGACAAAGTCGCTCACCTTGTCTGTCGGGAATATCAGCGTGATGACCTGTCTGACGGAAGGATTGGCCTTGAGCGCGCCCAGAGAGGCGAGGACCTGGCGCATCACGGCTGCGCAGCCGGCCACGGGGTCGTTGCCGTGGTTGGTGATCTTGCCCGCCTTGCTCGTATTCGCCGTGACGTAGAGCACCACACCCGCGCAATCCGCGAAGGCCTTCGTCAGCGTCTCTTCCGAATTCATGTCCACGCCGGGATGCAACGTCAGCAGGCCCGGGTGATCGGCCTCGGTCTTTTTCAGAAGCGCTTCCAGTCGGGAAGATGCCTGCGTTCCATGCGTCCGATAGAGCGCCCGCACGCGGAACCGGAGCGTCTTCGTCAGTTCCTCGACGACCGCATAGCACTCCCAGCCCGTCGAGCAGGTCACCGCGATCAGCGGCAGCTCCTCGATGGACTTCGTGGTGGGCGGGTTCCGCGCCCTTTCCGCCCTGATCGTCAGAACGGCGTCAACCAGGCGCCTGTTCTTCGCCTTGATGGCCTGTTGTCCCATCCGGACTGCGGTGTTCCTGTCCATTGCTGCTTCAGCCTGTGTCCTCGACGGGGCAGCTTACGGCGCAATCCTCGCTCAATTCAATAAATGCGGCTTTATTCGTTTATAGATGACTTCCGAGATGAGTTCGTTGCCATAGGCTGATGGATGGCCGTCATAGGGCCTGACGTAAAACTCTTTCATCAGTGGCTTGCTGTCCACCCCCTTCAGTTCCTTGGCCAGGTCGATCACTATCATGTTTGTATTCTGATAGTCGCCCGCTGTTTCCCTCAGAAACGTGTTAAATCTGTGCTCGTTGTTACCCGATAAGTAATCTTTTATCTCGAATCCCAGCGGGATGTAGATCAGGACGGGAACAAAGTCATACTCGTCGGCAAGGGCAGCGTAGGTTTTGATCAATTCCTTCATCTTGCGCTCAGACGCTGCATGCCCCCAATCGGGGGAACCGTCGTATTTCTGTTTCCAAAGAAACCATACGGTTTTGACTGCGGAGACAGTGTATGGGAACGCGAGATCAGGGTGCGGATGCTGATAGAACCAGTCGTAACGTTTCGATGCCTCGTAAGCCTTCAGGACATCGCTCGTGCTTGTCAGTTTCCCCAGGGGGTTTCCCACCCACTCGTAACCATCCGGGCCTTCATGCAGCATTGGCTTGAACATGTACCGGGTCCAATTTTCGAATCCGTACTTGAAAACGAGGTACATGTTCATGTTTCTTTTTATGCTGTCCTGAATAAACTCCAGAACAACAATGTCTGTCTTTTGTCCGTGCCTGAGATTGTTCTCCAGCTTTCTCAAGGCCTGATCCGTCCCGTAGGCGCTGACGCCGTAATTGATGACATTGCTGTTGGTCAATTGAGAAAGGAAGTAGGGGAAGGTCTCGTCGTTCTCCACCTCATCACCAAAAGTAAATGAATCTCCATACGTGGAGATTCGTACGATGTCGCTCTCGTGTGGGTTAACCCGAATCCTGTCCTTGCTGGTCATGTACTGCGTCCCCTCATGCTGGTAGGCGACATCAGGCCCATTATTCCAGCCAAGGTACGGGTCGTATTGCCCGGCTATGAATCGCTCCAGGTCTTTTTGCGGGATAGCCCTGATGAGACTTGCCAGATTGGCGTTCGCGGCAGTGCTCGCAGGCGTGACATAGGCGAAAGTGAAGAATGCCCAGAAAGAAAATTCCAGAATGGCGAGAACCAATACGAGCCAGAGGGGGTACACAAGATATTTTTTCGCCATACCCAGCCGGGCCTTCATTCCCGTGACAGATATCAGGGGTTCAATGTCACTGTGATGGATATACCAAGACCCATGACCTGCTGAGCAGGCCAGGCGAGGGTTGCTGTTACCGCAGCTGGCTGTCGCGGTATACGACTGAAGGACGAGCGTCAGCCGCGAACCGGCGTAATGCCGCCCTCTGCTGCGCCCACTAGTGGAAAGGCTATAACCGCGCTGGAGAGAAGCCAAACCAGGCTGCCCGCCGCCGCACCGATGAACCCGAAGGCCGAAAAGCACATGACTGGAGCGACGAGCCAGCCCATTCCGCCGATCATCGTCGCGATCCGGAAGGAGTTCATTTTCATCGCACGCGGAAGAGAGAAGGGATCACGACGTTGCATGAAGACCCCCCACACAAGGAGGGTGTTGCAAAGAAAGAACACCGACAGGATTGCCCAGAACATGACGGTCACCTCGAAAGGTCCTTCAACGTGACGGAGCTTCACAGAATGAACTTAGGAGCGTTGTTGAACACTAAGCAATAACGCGGCCATAGTCTCGTAGCGGGTCACAAAATTGATTTGTCGTTTGCCCCCGGCCTGGTCGCGTGCGCAAGCAGGGGCGTTATACTTCCCACCGTCCATCAACCGGGGCCCACGCGTGCCAGACAGACGATGTTGAACGTCCTGCCGCCACTACTTGTGGGGGTCATCGCTGCCGCATTGCTGGCACTCAACACGCTGTTCTGGGTGCCCCTGCTGCTGATTTTTTCGCTGCTCAAGCTGGTGATTCCAATTCGTGTCGTGCGAGACGCCATCGCACCCGTGCTGCTGTTCATGGCCGAGGCATGGATCGGGTGCAACAGCGCCTGGATGGCGCTGACCCAGCGCTGCGCCTGGGATGTGGAGGGAATCGAGGGCCTGGACTACCGCAGCTGGTACCTGGTCAATTGCAACCATCAGTCCTGGGTCGACATCCTGGTGCTCCAGCATCTGCTCAACCGCCGCATTCCGCTGTTGAAGTTCTTTCTGAAGCAACAGTTGATCTGGGTCCCGGTCATCGGCATGGCATGGTGGGCACTGGACTTTCCGTTCATGCGCCGGCACAGCGAGGAGTTCCTCAGGAAAAACCCTGAGATGCGTGGCAAGGACCAGGCAACGACCCGCAAGGCCTGCGAGAAGTTCGCACTTATTCCGACCAGCGTCATGAACTTCCTCGAAGGCACCCGTTTCACGCGCGCCAAACACCAGAGGCAGAATTCACCCTATGTGCACCTGCTCAAGCCAAAAGCGGGCGGCATGGCATTGGCGCTCAACGCGATAGGTGACAAATTCCAGGCCGTATTGGATATCACGATTGTGTACCCGGACGGCACGCCGACCTTCTGGCATTTCCTGCAGGGGAAAATGCACAGGGTTGTCGTCCGGGGCCGGTTGCTGCCCATCCCCCGGGACTTGATTTACGCCGACTACACCGGTGACGCGACGGTACGCGCAGCCTTTCAATCCTGGGTCCAACAGTTGTGGCGCGAGAAAGACGAGCAGATTTCCGGGCTGCTCGGGCCCCCCTGAACGGCTGGAGCCTGCATCGCAACCGGGATCAGCCGCGACGCCGGTTTCCGTGAGAGCCGGTCGATCGATAGCCCGGGGCCGAGCGTCTCCCGGGCCTGCGACAACTGCCGGGGTGGTCATGATCCGGTTAACGGGGTGGTTACGCATGTACCGCTAGGTTGCGCAGCGGATGCAACGGTCCGTATAGGGGACAGTGGCCAGGCGCTCCGCCGCTATTGTCTCGCCGCAGGCTGCGCAGGTGGTGTACTGGCCGGCGTCGAGGCGCCGCAGGGCCACGCTGATCTGATTGAGTTCGCTGGCGGCGGAGTCGCTGATCACGGCCAAAACGTCGTCGTTGCTACGCTGAATTGCCTGATCAGCGAAATCCGCGGACAGCGGATCCCGCTCGTGACGCAAGTCGGCATTGACGCGATGCTCGCGGTTCCGGAGCTCCGCCTGGCGCGTGACGAGGCGGCTTCGAATCGTACTCAGTTCGGCCACGGTATTCTCCTTGGGAACTCAGGTTGCCAAGAATGACACGTCACTGCGCCTCACTTGCATAGGTACTCCCCACGATAGCCACATTTGACTGATACTCCAGTATCGCACTGGGGGCCGGAGTCAACATCGGCTGGAGGTTTTGACTACGGACACGTCAAAGCGGCGGGCGGCCGGACGACTTGGGGTGATTCTCAGTATCGCCTTCCGCCCCTTTTTTCTCCTGGGCGCGATCTTCGCCGTGGTTGCAATGCTGCTATGGCTCGCCACACTGCACGGTGCGGACTGGCAGCCGGCGGTGGCCGACCCGGTGGTCTGGCACGCTCACGAAATGCTGTTCGGCTTTGCCGGAGCGGCGATTGCCGGGTTCCTGCTGACGGCCGTCGCGACCTGGACGGGGCGCCAACCAGTGTCCGCTGCCACTCTGGGCACGCTGGTCGCGGCCTGGATTGCCGGCCGCGTGGCTATGGCTGCTGGTCAGAGCTGGCCGTACCCGGCGGTAGCGATCGCAGACCTCGCCTTCCCCGTCCTGCTCGCCGGGCTCGCGATGCGGGAGATATTTGGCGGTGGCAGCCGCCGCAACTTCGGGATTGCAGGGGTGATTGCCGGATTTGCCGTTCTCGGCGGCGTGTTCCACCTCGGCGCGGCCGGCATCTGGCCGGGCGCCGAGCGAGTGGCGTTATTCCTTACGGCCCACGGGCTCCTGGTACTGATCACGGTGATCGCCGGGCGAATCATTCCCGCTTTCACCGGCAACTGGTTGCGAAGCCGTGGCATTTCACGACTTCCGCAGTCGCGCGCCTGGCTGGAAGTCGTGATTATTCCCGTGGCGGTCCTCGCGGGCGTTTCGGACAGTGTCGGGGCACCAGCGATGATCGTCGCTGTTCTGTCGATTGCCGTAGCGATACTCCACGGGCTCCGGTTGTCAGCCTGGCAGGGGCGGGCCGCTGCCGGCGAGCCGCTGGTCCTGATCCTGCACGTGGCCTACGCGTGGCTGCCGATCGGCTATCTGTTGCTCGGACTGGTGGCTTTGGGCTTGCCAGTGCCGAGGTCGGCCGCGCTGCACGCGTTGACCATGGGCGCTGTCGGCACCATGATTCTCGCCGTCGCCACCCGCGTGGCGCTGGGCCATACGGGGCGGGCCCTGACGGCGTCGCCGCCCACGGTTGCCGCGTACCTCGTGCTGAATGCTGGTGTGCTGGTTCGCGTCCTGAGCCCGCTTGCGCCCGATTCGTATCTGGCACTCATCGATGTGGCGGCGGCGAGCTGGATTGCTGCGTTCGGACTGTTTCTCTGGGTATATTGGGGGATACTCACCCGGCCCCCGCGCTGATGTGGAATTCGTAGCACAACTGGAGATGGAAATGCCCAAATCGTCGGCGAAAGTGGTGCTCATAACGGGCGGCAGCTCCGGAATCGGTCGTGCCGCGGCAGTGGCCTTTGCAAGAAGCGGTGCCCGTGTGGTCATTGCCGCCCGCCGGCGCGCGGAGGGTGAGGAAACGCTCCGGCTGGTTGATGCCGCAGGGAGTGAGGGGCAGTTTGTGCCGGCCGATGTACGCCATGCCTCCGAGGTCCGGGCGATGGTGGAAGCCTGCATCGAAGCCTACGGCGGCCTGGATTATGCGTTCAATAACGCCGGTATCGAAGGCACTGGCTACGTCAAGACGGCGGACTACGATGAGGAAACATTCCGGCAAGTCATCGATGTAAACCTGACCGGGGTGTTTCTTTCGATGAAGTACGAGATTCCGGCCATGCTCGCTCGCGGTGGTGGCGCCATCGTCAACATGTCATCCGTCGCCGGGCTGATCGGCGGCATGGTCGGCGCGGCATACCACGCCAGCAAACATGGGGTTATTGGCCTGACCAAGACAGCAGCGCTGGATTACGCCAAGGACCGGATTCGCATCAATGCGGTTTGTCCAGCAGTGATCAAGACTGCCATGGCGGCGCGCCTCTTCAACGAGGACCCCAAGGTTGCCGACCAGATTGTGGCCATGCACCCTGTTGGTCGGCTTGGCACTGTCGATGAAGTGGCTAACGCCGTGGTCTGGCTGTGTTCCGATCAGGCCAGCTTCATCACCGGGGAAACGCTGCGCATCGATGGCGGCATGCTGGCCGGGGTTGGCTGATACCAGGCGACTCGCGCTAGCCTCCAGCGGTTGCGCGCTGCAGCCTGTCGCGGATAGCGGCCCACGCGGCCGAAGAGAGTGGTGCTTCAATCAGGATGCGCTGTACGCCTTCTGCATCCAGGGTGCGTAGCGCGGCATACAGTCCGCGCGCATAGGCATCCGGAGTTGCCGGCAGCGCAAGCCCGCGCGCCGTGGCGGGCAGTTCGCCGATGGCCAGGACCACCACGTTCTCGTGATCGCTGATCGCCTGTGTCAGGCGCTGCCCGAGCTTGTCTCTCGCCACCAGTGCGGCGCGCGCGCGCGGCGCGTAGTGGCTGCGCAGTGAGCCGGAAACGCGCGGGCTCGATACTGACTCGCCTCCGGCCACCGGTGCCTCGAGCACGGCCGCGAGCGTCTCCACCGGGATGTTTCCGGGCCGCAGCACGCGCGGCCTGTCTCCCGAGAGATCCACGATCGTCGATTCGATGCCGATATCGCAGGGACCGCCATCCAGCACCAGCGGCAGGTCGGCGCCAAATTCGGCGCGGACGTGTTGCGCCAGGGTTGGACTCAGATGACCGAAGCGGTTGGCCGACGGTGCAGCAAGGCCCCGACCGAAGCCGCGAAGCACAGCAAGCGCCACCGGGTGTGCGGGTACGCGCAGGCCCACGGTGTCCTGCCCACCGGTCACCAGGTCGGAAACCGCGGGCGCACGGCGCAGGATCAGGGTCAATGGTCCCGGCCAGAAGTGGTTGGCGAGAATCCGTGCGGTTACCGGGATCTCGCGGGCCCATTGGTCAAGCCAGCTCGCGTCGCCCAGATGCACGATTACCGGATGGTCGGCCGGCCGCCCCTTGAGCGCGAAAATGCGGCGAACTGCCTCCGGATTGCTGGCATCGCCGGCGAGGCCATAGACAGTTTCCGTCGGCAGTCCGACGACTTCTCCACGGGCCAGGGCCGCAATCACCGACTCGATCGTCACTTGCATGATGGCCGCCATTCTAAGGGCAGCTGGTAGTCACCGGACGAACCATCGCCCGGTGACTGTCCTTGCAGTTCAGGTGGGGCCGCTAGCGCTCTTGGCCGCTGCCAACCCCTGCCGCGAAAGTTCTGCCTTCTTGTGGGCCGGGGTGCGCACGGCGAGAAGCCCCGCGATGACGACGCCCACGGTAACCAGGCAGTCAGGCAATCTGAGAGTTCCATTCCGCATTCCGCATT
>CAZPNN010000388.1:0-4298 GCA_964587605.1 uncultured Chromatiaceae bacterium | reverse complement strand
CAATCAGATCGGCGTCGGCCGTGATGATGCGGTGGCCATCGTGCTGCCGAACGGTCCGGAAATGGCCTCGGCTTTTGTCAGCATTGCCGCCGGCGCCACCACCGCCCCGCTGAACCCGGGCTACACTGCCGCCGAATTCGAATTTTACCTGCAGGATCTGTCTGCCCGGCTGCTGGTGGTGGAGGCGGGCAGTACCTCGCCGGCAGTCGCAGTCGCAAAAAGACTCGGCATTCCAATCGCTGAATTGCTGGTGGCAGCGGGTGCGCCCGCCGGACAGTTCGACCTGCGCGGCGTGCCCGGCAAGGCGGCCAGGGCGGGCGCGGCCGAAGCCGGCGACGTGGCGCTGGTGCTGCACACTTCCGGAACCACGTCGCGACCCAAGATCGTGCCGCTGACACACGCCAACGTCTGCGCGTCCGCCGCACACATCGCTACGAGCCTTTCGCTGACGCCCGCGGATCGCTGCCTGCAGGTGATGCCGCTGTTTCACATTCACGGGCTGATTGCCGCCGTGCTGAGCTCCCTGTACGCCGGCGCGGAAATCTGTTGTACGCCCGGCTTCAACGCCCTGAGGTTCTTCGGCCAGCTTCGCGACGTCCGGCCGACGTGGTACACGGCGGTGCCCACCATGCACCAGGGCATCCTGGCCCGTGCCGGGCGCAATCGCGAAACGATCGTGGCGGTGCCGCTGCGCTTTATTCGCTCGTCGTCGGCCTCCCTGCCGCCGCAGGTCATGTCGGAGCTGGAGTCAACTTTTAATTGCCCGCTGATCGAGGCCTACGGCATGACCGAGGCCGCGCACCAGATGACCAGCAACCCGCTGCCGCCGCGCGGGCGTTTTGCGGGGAGCGTCGGCGTCGCCGCCGGGCCCGACGTCGCAATCATGGACGAGCAGGGCCGGTTGCTGCCGGCGGGAGATGTTGGCGAGGTGGTGATCAGGGGGCCGAATGTCACTGCCGGCTACCGCAATAACCCCGAAGCGAACGCCACCGCATTTACCAAGGGCTGGTTTCGTACCGGTGACCAGGGCGTGCTGGACGAGAAGGCCTATCTGCGCCTCACCGGCCGGCTGAAGGAAATCATCAACCGGGGCGGTGAGAAGATTTCACCCCGCGAAGTTGATGAGGTCTTGCTCGATCACCCTGCCGTGGCGCAAGTCGTGACCTTCGCCATGCCCCACCCGATGCTCGGCGAAGATGTGGCGGCAGCGGTGGTGCTGAAACCCGGCGTCGAAGTCAGTGAGCACGAGTTGCGCCAGTTCGTGGGCAAACGGCTGGCCGACATGAAGGTACCGCGCAAGATTCTGTTTCTCGAGGAAATCCCGAAGGGAGCCACCGGCAAGCTCCAGCGCATCGGGCTCGCGGCCAAGCTTGGCCTCACATGAAGATCTGCATCTACGGCGCCGGGGCCATCGGCGGCTATCTCGGCGCTGAGCTTTCGGGCACGGGCGCAGAGGTCGCGCTGGTTGCGCGCGGGCCGCACCTCAAGGCCATGCAAAGAAACGGCCTGACCCTGATAAGTGGCGAGCAGCGCAAGATCGTGAAAGTGATCTGCACGGACGATCCACGAACTCTCGGTCCGCAGGATTTCGTCATCATCACGCTGAAGGCGCATTCGGTGGCGCCGATCCTCGATCATCTGCAGCCGTTGCTGGGCCGGGACACTGCCGTGGTTACGGCCCAGAACGGCATCCTGTGGTGGTACTTTCACGCGCTGCCGGGACCGTGGCAGAACCATCACCTGGAAAGCGCCGACCCGGGTGGCCGGATCTGGCAGGCCATTGGGCCCGAGCGGGCCATCGGTTGCGTCGTCTACCCGTCCTGTGAGGTCGTGGAACCGGGCGTGATCCGCCATATTGACGGCACTCGCATCATGGTTGGCGAACCGGACGGTTCCAGGTCGGAGCGCGTGACCCGGCTCGGCGAGATCCTGACTGCGGCCGGGCTGAAGGCGCCGGTGCGCCGGAACATTCGCGACGACATCTGGTTCAAGTTGCTCGGCAACGCCACTTTCAATCCGGTGAGCGTGCTGACGCGCGCCACCCTCGAGCAAATTGGCAGCGACCCCGGAGTGCGCGGCGTGATTCGCCAGGCGATGACGGAGGCCGTCGCGATTGCGACGAAGCTCGGCGTGAGCTTTACGATGGATATCGAGAAGCGAATGGACGCCGCCGTCGACGTGGGCGCTCACCGGACATCGATGCTCCAGGACTTCGAGCAGGGCCGGCCGCTCGAGCTGGACGCGCTGGTGGCGTCGGTGCCGGAGATGGGGCGCCTGGTCGGCGTACCCACGCCCACGCTCGACCAGATTCTCGCGCTGGTGCGCCTGGCTGTCGCGGCGCGGTAGGGGCGGCGAAAACCTTCCTACGGGGAGTTGGAGTAGTAGGCGCGCGCCGCGGCCACGGCACCGGAACGCTTGAGCAAGGTCTCCAATGCGCCGAGACAGAACAGCACGTTGGTCCGATTCGCGGCGTGACCCATCAGGCCGATGCGCCAGACCTTGCCGGCGAGCGGGCCTAAGCCCGCACCGATCTCCAGGTTGTACTCGTCCAGCAGTTGCCGGCGCACGTTCGCATCGTCAGCGCCGGCCGGGATGCGCACGCAGTTCAGTTGCGGCAACCGGTGCTTTTCGTCCACGACGAACTCCATACCGAGCGCTGCAAAGCCGGCGGCGAGCGCGGCGTGGTGTAGCGCGTGGCGCGCCCAGGCTTGCTCCAGGCCTTCCTCTTCGATGATCACGAGCGCTTCGTGCAGGCCGTACAGTGCGTTGACCGGAGCCGTGTGGTGGTAGGCGCGCTGCGCGGTGCCGCCCCAGTAGGCCATCACGAGACCCATGTCGAGAAACCAGCTCTGAACCTTGTGCTGGCGTTTCTGGATGACCTCCTGGGCGCGCGAACTGAACGTGACTGGCGAGAGCCCGGGAACGCAGGACAGGCATTTCTGCGTGCCCGAATACACGGCGTCGGCACCCCAGTCGTCGACGTTCACGTCGATGCCGCCGAGGCCGGTCACGGTGTCGACGATCGAGAGCAGGCCGTGCAATCGGGCGAGGCTGCACAGCGTGGCCGCGTCGGAGCGCGCGCCGGTGGACGTCTCCGCGTGCACAAAGGCCAGCAGCTTCGCGCTCGGATTGGCGCGAATCGCGTCTTCCACCTTCTGCGGATCGACGGCAGATCCCCAGTCGTCCTGCACCATCACGGCCGTCGCGCCACAGCGCTCGACGTTCTCCTTCATGCGCCCGCCAAACACGCCGTTCTGCGCCACGATCACGGTGTCGCCGGGCGAGACGAGATTGACGAAGCAACACTCCATGCCGGCCGAGCCGGGCGCTGAAACGGGCATCGTCAGGGCATTCTTCGTGCGGAAGGCGAACTGCAGCAGGCCCTTGATCTCATCCATGAGTCCGATGAAGGCGGGATCCAGGTGGCCTATCGTCGGACGCGACAGCGCCTCGAGAATGCGCGGATTGACGTCGGAAGGACCCGGCCCCATCAGGGTCCGGACGGGCGGGTGAAATGAGCGGGTCATGAGCGAGGATCCTTGTTTCACCGCAGTATAAACGGCGAAACCGTGCCTGGAGGCTCGACAGGCGTGCTGCCGGGCGTTCAAGATGCAGGGCGCACGCCTGTTGGACAGTGGGGCTTAAAGTGGCTGTGATGAGGAATCTGGTAGTCAGCGTCGCGAGGCCGGCCCTTGTTGCCAGCGTGTTCGCTATTGCGAGTTGTGGTGGTGGCGGCGGCGGGGCGGACAACGGTGGTGGGGTGAGTGGGCCGTTCGGGCTCGAGTCACGGCCTGCGAATCTGACCTGCCTCGCGCCGGCCCGGCCGGGTACCGATGCCACGGCCGCTACCGTGGACGCATTCCCGACGGCACCGGCTTTCGACCAGCCGACCAAGATCCTGCAGGCACCCGGCGATGCCTCCCGCTGGTTCGTGCTGGAGAAAACGGGCCGCATCCGGGTGTTCAGCATCAGCAATCCGGCCGCTGTCACCACCTGGCTCGACTTCTCGACACTCGTCAATGACAACTCCGAGGGCGGCATGCTCGGCATGGCCTTTCACCCGGACTACCCGGCAACCCGGGAAGTGTTCGTGTCCTACACCGGCAATCCCGGTGGTCCGATGGTGTCCCGGGTTTCGCGGGTGATTCTCGACAATGTGAGCACTCCGGTCGTGACCACCGAGCAGATCCTGCTCACGGTCGATCAGCCCTTCGACAACCACAACGGCGGCGATATCGCCTTCGGCGCCGACGGCTACCTGTACTTCGGACTCGGGGACGGCGGCAGCGGCAACGACC
>CAZPNN010000387.1:0-1642 GCA_964587605.1 uncultured Chromatiaceae bacterium | reverse complement strand
GCATGATGGTGACCGACCGCTTCGTCTTTCTGCACCTTCACAAGTCGGGCGGGAGTTTCGTCAACGAGTGCCTGCAGCGCCACGTGCCCGGCGCCCGCGAAATCGGCTACCACTTGCCGCGCAGGCTGATTCCGGAGGCTTTCGCGCAACTCCCGGTAATTGGCCTGGTGCGCAATCCCTGGAGCTACTACGTTTCCTGGTACAGCTTTCAGCAGCAAAGGCCGCAGCCTAACGCACTATTCCGGATACTCAGTGACGGGGGACGGCTGGACTTCAATGGCACTGTCCACAACATGCTGGACCTCTGCGAGAACGACGCTGTGTTGTCGCAGCTGGTCGATATTCTGCCGCGTCAGTACGGGTCTCAGGGATTGAATCTCCCGGGCTTTGCGCTGGCGCCGATCCGGGGCAGTGGCCTTGGCTTTTACTCGTACCTCTACGAGTACATGTATGCAGGCACCACCAACACGCTTCGCGTTGGTCCCATGGAAGAACTTCCCGGGAAACTACTCGACCTCTTCGACGGAACCGGTCAGCCGGTGAGTGATGCCATGCGTAAATACCTGCAGAGCGCGCCGCCGAAAAACCGCTCGCAACATTCGCCTTATGGCGGCTATTACGACCGGGCCCTGCGGGATCGCGTCGCCGCCCGGGATGCCCCGGTCATCGGGCAGTACGGTTACAGCTTCGAGGCCTGATCAACGGAGCTGCTGCAGCCGCAGCCAGGTGCTTTCGACGGCCGGCAGAACCCGTTGAATCAGGTCGGCGTTCTTGTGCCACTTGTCACGCGCCGGAGGGGTCTGGGTATGGCGCGAGAGGGGCAGCGGTTGTGCGAGCCGCTGTGCAAGGCTGCTGTCGACCGTAAGCCCCAGGAAAGCGCAGAGGCGGTCAACTGTTGCTGGCGCGGACTCCTGCAATTCATCGTAGCGAACGACAGTCCACTGCTCCCGGGATAACGCGGCGAGATCATCACAGATGTAACGATTGGCGCTGTCCCATTGCCAGGCTGCAATCTCCGGCAGCGGGCGCCCGCGCTGCAATTGCCATTGAGGCGGCAGCAGGAGGGACCACGGCCCGTCCCAGCCCTCCAGCGAGGGGTAGGTAACCCAGCGACCGGAACGCCACGCCTCAATGATGCTGCTGATGTTCTCGCGCGGATCGCGCCAGAGGTAAATGAACCGGGCGTCCGGGAACAACCGCCGGATAAAGGGGATCCGCAGGGCATTCTTCGGCGTCTTCTCCAGGAACCGCAGGTCACGATCCCGTACCGGCTGACCGGCACTGTCCTGCAGGCGTTCACGGATCGCGGCGAGAATCTGTTCGCCGGCCGCGGGCGTCATCGCGGCTGCCGTCAGGCGATTCGAATCCGTAGCTCCGGACCCGGGCCGAAGTTCCGGCAAGCCCTCCACGAGCCAGTGCGCTTCCCCGCCGAGCGTCGCCATCGAGTCGTGGGCCGCCAGGGTCTCGAACAGCAGGGTGCTGCCCGAGCGTGGCGCTGCCACGATGAACACCGGTTCCCGCAGGGAGGGCGTGGCGCGCCCGATGCCCGCAGTGACACGGCGCGCTGCCTGGTCAGAAGTGAGTTCCGGGCCAGCGGTCTCCGGCTGTCCAAAGAGGTGGCGGAGAACGCGGGCCTCAAGTA
>CAZPNN010000386.1:0-2720 GCA_964587605.1 uncultured Chromatiaceae bacterium | reverse complement strand
AATTCGGGTGGCACGGTGGCGCACAGCGCCCTGTATGTTTTCGTGAAGTAGGAAGATAAGCAGACTGAGTGCCGGATACTTTCCTCAGGTTCGCGCAGTAGCCAGCGCACTCACTGCCATCGTCGTGACGACGGCGGGACCCGTTGAAAGATCGAACAGGGCCGACAACGCCAGCCCCGCCGCCAGGCCCACGGCGCCAATGAAGTACCCGGCGAACAATGGTCCGCCGCGCCGGTTTTTCCGGGCCGCGAGGGCTGGCATTATCAGGCTGGCGAAGACGAGGTAAACACCGACCAGCTGCACGGAAGCCGTGACGGCCACGGCAAAGATCACGTAGAAGCCGCTGCGGCCAAAGCGGTCCCGGAACGCAAACCAGGCAACCAGCACTATCGCGTACACGGCCGCGACGACGCCGATCTGTCCCCACCCAACCCACAAGATCTGCCCCGCCAGCAGATCCTTGAGATGCTCTCCGCCACTCGGATTCTGGCCGATCAGCAACAACGCCAGCGATGCAGACAGCACGAACAGGCAGCCGATCAGCGCTTCCTGCTCCTCGGGAAAGCGCCGCTCGGTCCAGGTCAGCAGCAGTGCCCCACCCAATGCTGCAACCAGCGAACACCCCTGAACCAGCAGCGTCCCACCGCCATCCGCAGCATCCGGCCAGAACAGCAGGCCCGCGAGTGCGCCGAGCCCCGCCATCTGCGCTATCGCCAGATCGATGAAGATGATCCCGCGCCGCAGGACTTCCATGCCCAGCGGCACGTGCGTCGCCAGCACCAGCAGACCGGCCACGAAGGCAGGCCCCAGGATCGACAGTTCCAGCGTCGTGGTGTTCATGGGATGGCCTTGAGCAACCGGCTTACGGTGTCGTCGTAGAGGGCAAAGAGATCCGTTGCCTGCTCGTTGCCGCCGACGGTGTAGGGCAGCGTCACGACCGGCAGGCCCGTTCGCGCCGCCAGCCACTGACCCGCCTTCGGGTCCTCGTAGGCCGCAACGACGATCGCTTTCGCGGGCGTCGCCCGCAGCTTCGCAAGGATTGCGGCGAGGTGGCTGCTGGTCGGCGGGACTCCCGGTTTCGGCTCCAGCGCGGCCACTACATCGAGCCCGAGCCAGTTTGCGAGGTAGACCCAGACCATGTGCCGGATCACGATGGGCGTCCCGCGGAGGCGGGCGGCTTCCTTTTGCCAGCCGTCGATCCGCGCGGCGAGTTTCTGGTCGAAGGTCAGGAACCGGGCTGCATAGAACGCCGCGTTCGCCGGATCCAGCAACTTGAGGCGATCAGTGAGCACCCGGGCCACCACCCTCAAATTGCGCGGGTCGGTCACGATATGCGGATTGCCTTCTGCATGGATGTCTCCCTGGGAGCGGTCGAGTTGGCTTGGCACGTCCAGCGCTGTCACATACCGGGTGGCCATCAGATCCCCGGGTTGGCCCGGTTGAACCGAGTCGTTCCCCGCCTGACGAATCAGGATTGGCAGCCAACCTGCCTCGAGTCCAGCACCGGAGCAGAACACGAGGCCGGCTTTTCGAACCGCCGCAATCAGCGACGGTCGAGCCTGGATCTGGTGCACGTCCTGCAGCGCGGTCGTGGCGACGGTGACATTCACCTGCTCGCCGCCAATCTCGGTTGCCAATGCGCCCCACTCCGGTTCGCAGGCAAACACATTGACCCTGGCGTGGGCGCCACCAGCAACTGCAAGACCAGCGAGTAAGACCAGTCGATATCTGTATTTCATGAGATGAACCTCCCTGGGCCTGTTCAGTACTTATGGGCGCCGTGGGCACCCATGCTGATCGTGTAGCGCAGTACAGCCGCGTCGTTGCCCTGGGGCCCGGAGTCATCGCGCGTGTATTGCACCCTGATGTTGCTGAATTCGCTGTTGTCGAATTCGAGCACCAGGCTATGGGCCAGCGGGTCGTGGCTGCCGCTGTCGAGGGCGGTCCCTTCAAGCCCCAGCGGGACGGCCGCGGGGTCGAGACTGGCGAATCGGTACCCGACTTTCCACTGCGGCAGGAATTTGTAGACGGCCTGCGCGTACCAGCCGGTGGTGTCCTCGTTGTAACCGACATCGTTGTAGTTGCCGTCCTGATTGCGCCAGAAATACTCGCCCTGGAGGGTCAGGTACCGGTTGGCGAGGTTGCCCGCCGGGGCCCAGGTGTACTTGGCATCGGCCACGTAGATATCGCTCGTGCCGTTAAAGATCAGGTCGGTCGTTTCGAGCGCGTCGGCCTCGGCCCGGAGAAAGGACAGGCCTGCCAGCCAGGAGTGCGCTACACCAATATCACCACCGACCCGGGTGAACAGCGTCTGGGCGCCGCGGCCACTGCTGCCAGAACCTGCAGCCGGAAAACCCGTGCCACGGTAAATTCCACCACCCGTTTCCGCGAACAGGTCGGTGGGCAGAATCACGGACGCCTGGATGCCATCGTCGCGGAAGTTACTGCCACCGAGGAAGGCGCGGTACGGCAATGGCCGGTCCACGAACGTATCGACGTGAGAGTGCATCTCGTTGAGATAGCCCAGCACGGGGAACATGCGGCCCGCCCTGATCTTGGCGCCATAGGGCAGCGACAGGGTCTCGATATAGGCCTCCTCGACGCTCACCTCCGTGTCACCCGCGTCGTCCTCCAGGGCCGCCGTCATCGAGCCGTAAAACATCGTGTCGATGTTCGCGGACAGGTTCAGCTCGCTTTCACCGAGTGAAAAGCCCTCGTTC
>CAZPNN010000385.1:0-7461 GCA_964587605.1 uncultured Chromatiaceae bacterium | reverse complement strand
GGTGGGAGTGGTGCGCGCTGGACGGTCCGCCTTTCGTCGGCGCCTGGACGTGCCTGCCGGAGAAGGGCGAGCCCGTCTTCATGACTTTTATCGCGGATGAGGCCTGGCACCCGCAGCTGGTGGGCAGCCTGGTGGATTGGGCACTGCGGCGGGCGGAGGTCGCGCGGCGGTGGGTGGTGAATGGGTGGGAGTAGGGGCGTCGTCACAGAATCTCGACCAACTGCCGGGTTTCCGTGGGTTCCCCAACGGATGGCTCCGGGTAGGGTGGTCGCATGGCTGGCCAGCCTGAAGTCCCGCATTTCCGGTACTCAGCAGCGGGCTGCCCTCGCCGTCAATCAGGAGCTGGTGCGGCTCTACCACCACATTGGCACCGAGATTCTGGACCGGCAGATCCGTCAGGGCTGGGGTGCCAAAGTGATCGACCGCCTGGCCGCCGACCTCCGCGAGGCCTTCCCGGAAATGAAGGGCTTCTCCAGCCGCAATCTCAAATACATGAAGTTCTTCGCCCGGATGTGTCCCACTGGCCTGATTGGGCAGCAGCCTGCTGCCCAATTGCCCTGGTTCCACCTCGTCACCCTTCTCACCAAGGTTTCTGGAGAAACCGAGCGCGAATGGTATGCGACTCAAGTCATCCAGCACGGCTGGTCGCGGCTCCCGAAGCGATCATATTGGGAGTCATATTGTCATTACCGAACACTGCGGGCCTCAGTGCTTGACGGAGTGTTGTCAAATATGACAACATTAACCACATAAGTCCGATGGGATAAGCTGATGGCCGGAACTCGGACGACACGGCCCGTTGCATGGATCAAAGCGGCGTTGAAGGAGTTTGCGACCTTTCCGCAAGCAGCGAGATCCATCGGCCTCGTCGCCCTGACGATTGCGGCGGAGGGTGGCAAGGCGGACATCGCCAAACCGATGCACGGCGTCGGCTCGGGTGTGTTCGAGATCGCGCTGCGGTTCCGGGGCGACGCATTCCGGGTGGTCTACGCGGTGCAGCTTGGTGATGACGTTTGGGTGATCCATGCGTTCCAGAAGAAATCGACGCAAGGCGTCAAGACGCCGAAACGCGAGATTGATCTGATCAAGGAGCGTTTGCAGCGCCTGAAGGAAATGTTGCTATGAAGAAAGGCCGAAAACTGGACGTGGTGCGCGGCAGTGGGAATGTGTTCCGCGATCTTAAGCACAAGAACGCGGACGTGGAGCAATTCAAGGCCATCCTGGCTGCCGAAATCATCAAGGCACTGAATCGAGGGCGCTTGAGCGTGCGCGCCGCGCATGCCCTCACTGGGATTGCGGCGGCGGATTTCTCGCGCATCCGCAACGCGGACCTTAGCCGCTTCACCGTCGATCGCCTGATGTCGATCATCAACCGGCTCGGCTCGCGCGTCGAGGTGAGGGTCCGGGTGCGGCCGGCTAAGACCAACGCGCAGGAGGCGCGCGTCTGAATCTTTACGAGGCAATCTGTTCCCTGTTCTTTCCCTGATATGCAGGGAATTTGAGCCAGAGACGGGTTCGTTCCCGACTCCCTGTAAATCCCGATAGAACCCGTAATAAATGTGGCAGGCGACCGCGCCCCGAGCCACGCCACCTGGTCCGGCTCCCGGCAGTTTCCAGCGTGGGCTGCGTCACACTACCCGCGCAACTTATGTGAGCTACGCACTCTCACGGCCGCCGTGAACGGGAATACTGCCGGGACGTCCCTCGGGAAACTGCCCATATGTCCCCGCGCTGGTGGCCCCGCTTTCGCATCGGCATTGCGGTGCGACTTACCGCTGCGTTCGTTGCCGTGGCCGTCCTGGCGGTCGCTGCCTTTACGCTGGTCGAAAGCGGTCCGGCAATTATCCAGATCGTTGACGTCCATCCCGACGAGAACAATGCGGGCAGCCGGCGAAGCGCAGCGGCGGTCAGTGGGGAAGCGCTGCTCGGGGCAATTACGCGCTTCGGCCGCGCGACCGGCATCCGGATTGCCGATGACAGCCCCGCGCGCGTTATCGAGGCGAAGCAGGCAACAGGAGTTCTGGAGCGGGAAGCCGCTGACTACCTGCGTCGGGCCCGAACTGCCGGCAACGCGCCCCAATTGAAAACGTTCGAGTCTTTGCTTCGAACACAGCGTAAAGACGCTGCACGAATGATAGGCGCCGCTGACGCGCGCAGACAGCATATCAGGGATTATAAAAAGCACTTTGAAGACGTCGACATCCGGATGAAGGATGCCATTGACCGGGCGTGGAAGATCCTCGGTCGCGTGGTTGCACGTCAATTCATGATTGACATGAGCCGGATACTGGATCGCATCCGGACGGATTTGGCGACCCTGGTCAGCACAGTGGAACGCAACAACTCATCCATCGCAGCTATTGGCGCGAACGAGGCAACTTTCGCCGCCGCTCTCCAGGAACACGAGACAACCCTGCGTCGCACCCAGGGAGACGAGTGGTTCGACCTGATGCGGTCTGATCTTGCGGCCCTCGCCAATGCCCGGTCGGCACTGGACGGGCTGGAAGATCCGCAAGCGGGGGCCATGAGTCGATTTGAGAAAGCCAATGCGCGGTTGGCCGGCCTCATTGCAACCGCCGCCAGGACCGGCCCGGCCGCAGCGCCCTCCCGCGGCCCGACGACCCGATACTCGTCCGGCAAGCGTAGTGCTGAGCGCGCGGCGTCGAGCACGGACAAGCAGATCACCTTCGCCTGGCTCAGTATTTTCACGCTCGCGCTCCTGCTGGTCTCCTCTGTGGCCACCATGCTCAGCATCATTCGGCCCGTCAGGCGACTGATGCTTGCCACGCGGCGGCTCGCGAACGGCGAGTCCGGGGTGGTCGTCGCGCGCGGGGGAATACGGGAACTTGACTCGCTGGCGGTTTCGTTCAACCAGATGGCCGAACAGCTGGCAGCCGCCCAGGCAGTGACCCGCCAGTATCACGACCAGCTGGAGGCCAAGGTCGAGGAACGCACCCGGCAACTCCAGCACCTGGCGCAACACGATCCGCTGACCCAGTTGCCAAACCGCCGGCAACTTTTCGTCCAGCTGAATACGGCGCTGGCATCCGCAGCCGAAAACAGTTGTCTCGTCGGTGTCTTCTTCCTCGACCTGGACAATTTCAAGAACATTAACGACAGCATGGGTCACGTCTTCGGCGACCGGGTTCTTCAGACTTTCGCGGAGCGCCTGCGTGGGGTGTGTGCCCCATTTGGTTTCGCGGCCAGGGTAGGCGGCGACGAATTCACCGTGATCATGGCAGCGGCCCGCAGTATCGGCGAAATTGGCACCGCCGGTCTGGCGCTTGTGCGGGCCTTCCAGAAACCATTGCACATTGACGGTCGCGAACTGTCCATGAGCCTCAGCGTCGGCGCCAGCGTGTACCCGGATCACGAGAGCGACGCGGAGTCTCTACTACAGGCGGCCGATGCGGCGTTGTTCCGCGCCAAGGAGCTGGGCCGTAGCCAGATGTGTTTTTTCAGCCGGGATTTGCTGGAAGCAGCGGCATCAAAGTTCAATACGGAGCAAGGCCTGCGGCGAGCCATTGAGCGCGGCGAGTTCGAACTCTTCTTCCAGCCGGAGGTGAATGCCGGCACGGGACAGGTCGACCTGGTCGAAGCCTTGCTTCGATGGCGCCTGCCAAACGGCACCTATCACCTGCCCGCTGATTTTCTGCCCGTTGCAGAAGAATCGGGGCTTATTGGCGAGATCAGCGACTGGGTAGTCCAGTCAGCCGTCGAGACCGCCGCTCGCTGGCATCACACAACCTGGCCCGAGGTGCGAGTGGCGATAAATCTGTCGTCGCGCCAGTTGCTGGACAGTGGCTTCGTCGATAGCCTCCAGGATCTACTGGGGCGGAACAAGCTGCCGACGCGTTGCATCGAGATCGAGCTCACCGAAAATGTGCTGCAAACGGGCACGGTGACCATTCATGCCCTGCGCCGACTGCGGGAGATGGGGTTTGGCGTGGCTCTCGACGACTTTGGAACCGGCTACTCGTCGTTGGTGTCGCTGGAACAATTGCCGTTGTCCCGCGTCAAGCTGGACCGGGGACTGATAGCAACCATAGACACCAGCGCCAGATCGCTGGCCATTGCCCAGGCAATCATTGGCTTGTGCACCAGTCTCGGGCTCGAGATCACGGCCGAAGGCGTGGAGCGCAGGGCGCAGCTCGATGCCCTGCTGGGTCACCCCGGGATGTACCTGCAGGGCTACCTGTTCTCGCCCGCGGTATCTTCCGGCGATGTCCTGCCGCTCATTGCACGAATGGGCGACCGGGTGCGCCCGTTCCTGCAACCCCGCCGATCAGTGAGTACGGGTTCGACGCAGACGCGACGGGCACTCAGTAGCGTCAAATAGCCGTCAGCGTCGGAGCGCCACGCAAGGGCCCGCACGACGAGACGAGTCAACACGGGGTCAACGCGCGGGTCCGTGGGACGTCGTTCACCCGGCACACACAGGTTATGATCTCTCGGCAGCCAGTTCTGCATACCCCATTCACGGAGAAAATAAACCATGGCCTTATCCATGTATCAGGCGTCCGTTCCCATCTATATCAAAATGTTGAACGGCTTGGCCATCTGTCTGAAAAAAGCCGCCGCGCACTACGCGGAGAAAAAGTGGGACGAGGCGAGCCTGCTCAGTTACCGGATCTATCCGGATATGTTCCACTTTACGAAGCAGGTGCAGGAGGCCACCAACCACGCTCGCAACGTAGTTTGCCTGGCAGGTCAGGAGCCGCCGAAGGTCGAAGAAAACGAAACGAGCCTGGCCGAGCTCATCGCACGCGTCGAGCAGACTGTAGCGTTTATGCAGACGTTGAAGCCGGCGCAGATCGATGGCTCGGAAGACAAAACCATTACGCGTACGCGCCGCGATATCTCAGTGGACTATAGCGGCGTGCAGTTCTTGCTCCATCGGTCGATGCCGAACTTTTGTTTCCACTGCGCCACGGCGTACAACATCCTGCGTCACAATGGCGTGGCGGTCGGGAAGCGCGATTATCTGGGGCCGAACTGATCAGACTGATATTCGGTCGTAGTCCCATGAAGTTCCACATCATCTTACTGAATACAGACTTGGCAGCCTATTGACAGTCCCCTGATCGACACCCCGTTTCGTTGATCAAAAACCTTGTCAATGACAATAGACCGTGTAATATACGGCCACTGTCAACGACAACGGACGATGGCGATATGGAACCCACCCCCATAGGGGCTTTACCCGACGAAATCCAGGACTGGCGCGGCACGGCCGTCGAGCTGGCGGAGCAGTGCAACAAGCTGTTCCCCAACATCGGGCTGGCCGACGAGGCCGGGTCGGCCAACGAACGGCTGGTCCGACATTATGTTCAAGTCGGAATTCTCACCCCGCCCGAGCGGGAGGGGCGGGAGGCGCTCTTTGGCGGTCGCCAGGTGGCCGAATTCCTGGCCGCGCGCCGCCTCATTCACGACGGCTGGTCCCTGGCCAAGATCGCCGAGCTGATCCAGACCGCCGGTCCGGACGGGTTTATCCAGCTGGTGCCGGCCGAGCGGGCGCCCACGCTGGCGGAGCAAACCCTGGCGCGACTTCGAAGCCCGGCAGGGCGCCCGAGTCGAGTCGCGGAAAGGTCCGGTGACAGCCTCAGCGCCTCGCGCGCGCCTGACCTGTTGCCGAGTGACGAGCTCTGGTCTTCGTCGTTCGCGTCCCCGTCGTCCGAGCCGCTGCTGGCGGCCCAGGAAATCAGCCTTCGCCGCCTGGACCTGCAGAAGAACCTGACCGAGCTCGGCAACGTCAGTGGCGCGCCGGAACGCCGGCGCACGATTCGGATCAGCTTGACGCCCTGGTGCCAGGTTTACGTGGATGCCCGGGACCTGGCCCGCATGCCGGCGGATACCCCGGAGATTCTTGGCAATGCCTTAACACAAGCGCTCCACGAGGAGCGCATACGCAAAGGAAAGTAAGTCATGAACACACCCAGACTCATCATCGCCCCGCGGCGGCCCGCCGTCCTCGCGGATTTTCCGACCAGCGTGGACGTGCTCGTCCGCGTCCAGGCGCCGGATATGCCAGCTGGCGAACAGCCGCAGCGCAGTCCGCTGCATCTGGCGCTCGTCATCGACCGCTCCGGATCCATGTCCGGACAGCCGCTGACCGAGGCGCGCCGGGCGGCCGCCTTCGTGGTGGACGGACTCTCGGCCCAGGACCGGGCTTCGCTCGTGGTCTACGACGGCACCGTGGAAACCCTCGTCGCGCTGACCGGCGCGGCGGACAGGGCCACCTTGCAGCGGGCGATCGCGCGGATCGACAGCGGCGGGAATACCAACCTCCACGGCGGCTGGATCGGCGGTGCCGAAACCCTGGCGCCGTCGACGGCCGCCGGGATCGTGTCCCGCGTGATCCTGTTGTCAGACGGATGCGCTAACCACGGACTGACGGATCCCGAGGCGATCTACGCCCAGTGCCGCGAACTCGCCGCGGCCGGCGTGACGACTTCCACTTACGGTCTCGGAGCTAACTTCAACGAGGACCTGATGATCGGGATGTCGCGCGCCGGCCAGGGGAATTCCTACTACGGGCAGACGGCCGACGATCTGATGGACCCGTTCCGCGAGGAATTTGCCCTACTCAATGCGCTGTACGCGCGGCGCCCGGTGTTGGAGCTGCAGACGGCCGAGGGGGTGCGGGCCGAGATCTTAAACGGCTACGAGCGGGTCGGGGATGCCGGCTGGCAACTGCCGGACCTGGCCTACGGTGCGGAGGCCTGGGCTTTGGTGCGCCTGACGGTGACGGCCCGCTCGGCGAGCGCCGATCCGGCGGCGCTGATGTCGGCCAGTGTTCGTTACGTCGATCTCGGCGGCGAGCCCCGCGCCGTGCAGCCGGTTGCCCTTGCGCTTCCCGCGGTGGCGGCCGCCGCCTACGAGGCACTGCTCGAGGACGAGCTTGTTGCTCGTCGCGCCGGCGAACTGGAAGCGGCGCGGCTGCAACAGGAAGCGCGGGCCGCCGCCCGGCGGCGCGACTGGGCCAGCGTCGATCAACTGGTGGGTCAAACCCGCGCGCTGGGCGACGCGAACCCGTGGCTCGGTGACGTCGCCGGTGAAATGGAGGCCCTCGCGCTCAGCCGCGACGACGCGATGTTTGCGAAGGAGGCGTCCTATTCGTCGCGGCGTATGAGTACCCGCCTGGCTGATAGAGCAGAGGGGCTGGAGCCGAGCGCCGGAACGCCTTCGTTCCTGCGGCGGAAGCGGGCGCAGGGCAAGGCGGAGCCGGATGGCACGGATCCCAAGTGATGGGTGCGGGGTGCTGCCCGTCCGGGGCGGCTATCCGCCACAGACACCGCCGAGATCGGATGTCGATGGGGATGGCTACTTCGCCCGCCAGTTCCGCACCAGCTCGCCCCACTGCCGATCCACCCGCGAAAACGCCTCCGGCGCACCCTTTTCCAGCAGCGTCCGGTTCATTTCCGGAAATACCGACGGGCCGTTTTCTTCCGGCGACTTGCG
>CAZPNN010000384.1:0-4283 GCA_964587605.1 uncultured Chromatiaceae bacterium | reverse complement strand
GCAGAACGCATTGCAGAACCGGACGGAAGTATTCGTCCAGCTGCACGGTTATTTCTGAAGACGATCACAAGGGGCATTCGAATGGAGGTAACCACGCATGGTGAAGCAACTATTTAAGTTAATTCCCGCCCTGTGGCTGGTATTAGCCAGCGGCCCCTCGCTGGCTGCAACAGTGTGGACCGGGTCTGCCGTGAGCTTCACGAAGGCACCGTTCGCCAACCCGACGCTGGCGTCCAACCAGGACTTTCTGACCAGCAATGTCGCCCTGACGCGTGGCAACAACGAGGGCCTCTACAATGCGGTCCTGGAATCCAGCTACGGTGGCGCGGGCAGCCCGGCCGATACGGAGTGGGCCTTCGCGGGCCTCAATGGCAACCCGAGCAGTGGCGTGACCGCGGGCAACTTCGCGGCCCTGACGTTCACTGGCTGGGCGGCATCCCTCGGCGGCTCGTCAAACCTCCAGGGGAATATTGTCGGGCGGGCCGGCGTCCTCCACCTGATCACTGATGACATTTATCTGAACATCACGTTTACAAGCTGGTCCGGGGGGAACGTTGGTGGTGGTTTTGCCTATTCGCGCAGTTCGCCTGATACGGACGGCGACGGCGTTCGCGACGGCCTGGACAACTGCACGCTGGTGGCGAACGTGATCCAGTGTGACTCCGACGGTGACGGTTACGGCAACCGCTGCGACGGTGACTTCGGCAACCCGGCGCCGGGTAACGGCGCCACGAACGCCCAGGATTACGTGCTGTTTCGCGCGCAGCTTAGCCAGCCGAGCGTTGCCCCGACCTACAACAAGGCCGACATCAACTGCAACTCCGTGGTGAACGCCCAGGATTACGTGCTATTCCGGGGCTTGCTCGCCGCGCCGCCGGGACCCTCGGGGCTGCATCCCTAGCGGTAGTGGCCGTGCGTCGTGGTCGGTGTATCTGGCTAATGAGACTGTGTAAAAACCAGAGGCCACGTCGAGTGAGGTGGCCTCTGGTTTTTACACAGTCGCTTCGGCGGGTTTCCAGTTTCTGGCACCGGCGGTCTTTCTGGTGACTTCGGGGAAATTCTGCGCGTCTGATTTAGTGCGCATTGCGGCGGGCGCCAGCCCGGATGGTGGGCTTCCCACCTGCGGATTCAGAACGCCGGTGGTGACCAACGTCGTCCCGCTGCCCGGCGCCTGGTTCCTGATGGGCTCTGGCCTGGCCGCGTTATTGTCCGTTCGCCGGAAGAAAGCGTCGGCTTAGAGACTAGGGCTTGGCAGCAGGTTCCGGGCGGCGTAACGTCGCCTGGAACCTCGTCCGGAAGGGACACCGCGACGACTACGAGTTTTGTAATGGTTATTCGCGAGGTGTCGAGATGTACTTCCGGACCCGTTTCAGCGATCGAAGCCGACCCGCCCTGCCGCGACTGGCGACAGCAGGTTTCTGCCTCGCCTTGATCAGCTGCCTGCTCACGGCGCCGCTTCGGCTGGCGAGCGCACACGAGTTGACGAACATCACGGTGAGCCCGACCACTCCCGTGGTGGCCGCCGGCGGCACCACGCAGTTCACGGCGACCGGATTCTTCGACGATCTCAGCTCGCATGCGCTGCGGGCGTCCACCGTCGCGGCGGGGGACGACCACACGTGTGTGCTGACGGCGATCGGGGCGGTGCGCTGCTGGGGATCGAACAGTGCCGGGCAACTGGGCGACGGAACGGCCGTTCCCCTGGCGGAGATCGCGGTGCAGGTCAGCGGCATCACCACCGCCGCGGCACTGGCGGCTGGCAGCACGCACACCTGCGCGGTGCTCGCGTCGGGCGGCGTGCGCTGCTGGGGCGATAACAGCGCCGGCCAGCTCGGCAATGGCACTCAGGTTCCCAATCCCCTGATGATTCCGGTGCCAGTCAGCAGCATGACGACGGCCCGGGCAGTCGCCGCTGGCACCAATCACAGCTGCGCGTTGCTCGCCAACGGTACGGTGGAATGCTGGGGGGCGAACAACTCCGGCCAACTTGGCACTGGCGCGACCTCGAACACGCCATCGTTGACGCCGGTTCCGGTCACGGGCATCACCACGGCCACCGACATTGTGGCGGGAGCCTTTCACACCTGCGCGCGCCTGGCCGACGGCACGCTGCGCTGCTGGGGCAGCAACGGCTTCGGGCAGTTGGGCAACGGTCTCAACGAAAACTCCCCCACCCCGGTGACGGTGAGCGGCATCGCCAGCGCCAGCATGATTTCAGCCGGCAACGACCACAGCTGCGCCATGCTTCTCGGCGGTGCGGTGCGCTGCTGGGGCTTCAATATGTTCGGTAACCTCGGCAATGGCACCTTTGCCGATTCCCCCATCCCGGTGCTGGTGGGCGGGCTGGGCCCGGCGCGCGCGCTGACGACCGGCAGCCACCACAACTGCGCAAGGATGACGGACGACACGGTGCGCTGCTGGGGATTCAACTCCAACGGTCAGCTCGGCAATGACCTCACCGCCAACTCGCCCGTTCCGGTGACGGTCATCGGGATCGCGAACGTCGTGGCCATCGAAGGCGGCGGCCTGCACAGCTGCGCAGCCCTCGCGAACGGCAGCCTGCGTTGCTGGGGATACAACGCCTCGGGCCAGCTCGGCAACAAAAGCGTCGCGCAGTCGAAGACTGCGGTCGTCGTCTGGGGGATCAGCCCTGTGTCCACGATCGCCACCGGCGGCGCGCACAGCTGTGCGGCCATCGGCGGCCTGGTCCATTGCTGGGGTTTTAACGGCTCCGGTCAGCTCGGCCATGGCTCATTCACTTCGAACAATCTCCTCGTCCCCGTCCGGGTGGTCGACATCACCGACGCCCTGGCCCTTGCCGCCGGGGACTCTCACACCTGCGCGGTGCTCGCGTCGGGCTCGCTGAAATGCTGGGGCGCAAATGGCAACGGCCAGCTCGGCGACGGCACCAACGACTCGACGGCCACTCCGGTTCCCGCCTTTGGCATTTCGACCGCAATCGGCGTCAGCGCGGGTGCCAACCACAGCTGCGTGCTGTTATCCACGGGGGCGGTGCGTTGCTGGGGGCTGAACGGCTTCGGCCAGCTCGGCAACGGCACCAACGAAAATTCGGAGACATCGGTTGCGGTCAGCGGCATCTCGACCGCCACGGCGATAGCCTCCGGCTACAACCACACCTGCGCGCGGCTGGCCGACAGTACGCTGCGGTGCTGGGGCGCCAACTTCGCGGGTGGACTCGGAAATGGCCTTCCCGACGATTCCAACACTCCCGTTACCGTGAGCGGGATCAGCACCGCGACCGGCATTGACGCCGGCGGTGACAACAGCTGCGCCGCATTGGCCAGTGGCGGAGTCCGTTGCTGGGGCGACAATTCCACAGGCCAGCTCGGCAACAACGTCCCTGGCAACTCCTCCGTGCCCGTTACGGTCTTCCAAATCACCACGGCCACCGCCGTTAGCACCGGCGAGTCGCACAGTTGCGCGCGCCTGAGCAACGGCAGGCTGCGCTGCTGGGGCGCGAACGGCGACGGTAAGCTGGGCGATGGCAACACGACTGATTCCCCTGTGCCGCTGGACGTCATTCATACCGTTTTCGCGACTGCCGTCGCAGCCGGAGGCACGCACAGCTGTGCATTGCGCGCCGACGGCGCCGCGCTCTGCTGGGGCAGCATCAACCTGAGCCAGCGTGGCGAGGTCATCCCGTCGCCTGCCGCCGTGCTGGCCTGGACGAGCAGCAACCCGGCTGTCGCAACCATTGACGACAGCGCGCGCGCAATGGCCATCGGTTCGGGTTCCAGCACGATCGGCGCGAATTACGGCGGGCGGAGCATTACTACGTTGCTAACGGTTCCGGTTCCGCCCGATGGGGACAGCGACGGCGTTCCTGACAGCACGGACAACTGCACGACGCTGTCGAACCCGACCCAGTGCGACTCGGACAATGACGGTTACGGCAATCTCTGCGACGGGGATCTGAACAACAACGGGTTCGCGAATGCCTTTGACACCCCGCTGTACCGCGCACAGCTCGGTCAGCCGAGCGTTGGCCCAACCTACAACCCGGCCGACCTCAACTGTAACGGCTTTGTGAACGCCTTTGACACCCCGTTGTATCGCAGCCGACTTGGTGTGCCGTTGGGGCCCTCGGGGCTTCACCCTCCCGATGGGATCTAGCGTCGAGGCCGAATAGTCAGACGGACGGGGAGGGGCGCTGCAAACGGGCCGTCAAGGCACCAGCCCGGAGGGACCCGGCGCCAGGCCGAGCAGTTGTCGGAACAGCGTGGTGTCAGAGCCGTTTACGTACCCGTTGGCGTTGATGTCGG
>CAZPNN010000383.1:0-4221 GCA_964587605.1 uncultured Chromatiaceae bacterium | reverse complement strand
CGTGACTCGGGGCGCGGCTCCCCCCTCCGGTCCGGTCGCGACGGCGACGACTGCCCGGCCTCTGCGCGGGGCGGGCGCGACCGGTTCAGTTCCGGCGACGGCCGCCAGCTGTGATTCTCACGGGCCTGCCAGCCGTCGCGGGTAATGCGATGGGGAATGCCCTCCCGGTCGACGAACACGTTGTTCGGCAGACGGGGCCTGGCCTCCGTCACGGGCTGAGTCACGGGCTGAGTCACGGCCGCCGTCACGGGCTGAATGTTGCGGCGCTCGCCGGAGCGTGGCACGGGACGTCCGCCAGGCTGCGCCCGGGATTGTGTCGGCGGCTGCGAGCGCGGTTGCGGCGCGACCACCGGCGTATTGCCGGGTCGGGCGTAGAGATTATTGCCGCGCGGGGGTCGGGCTGTAGCCCGCCCGTCCCTAAACCGCCCGTCACTAAACCGCCCGTCACTAACGGGGACCGCGGCCACGTGGCGCCGGTCCGGCGGACGAATGCCTCGTCGGGGCGGCGGCGGCGGCGGGCGGTAACCACCGGGCCCGAACCAGCCACCCGTGTGCTGGCCCTGCCACACGCCCTGGTTGTAGCCATTCCAGTAACCATCGCCATAGCCACCGCGATAGCCGTGGTGCCAGCCCCCCCAGCCACTGCCCCAGGCCCAGGAAAAGCTGGACCATCCCGCGTTCCAGCTCATGCCATAGCCCCAGCCGTACCAGGGCTCGTAGTGCATGTGGAAACCCCAGGTGCTTGGACGCGGGTAGTAGTAGTACGGGCTCACCCACGGCCGATAGTCGTAGCCGGTGCCGTAGACGACGGTGCCCCGGTACGGAAATGCCCACGCATAACCGGGGAGGTAGCCCACGTAGACGATGTCGGGGGTGTAGTCATAGATGTACACGTACTGCACGTTGTACGCGGGGCTGCTGGCAGGAATCTGATCCACCTCCGGCGGCCGCTCCTGCGCCACCGCCCACGGGCCGTACGCCGAGTCGGCGATGTACCACACGCCCTGGTCGACGGCGTAGTAATGGTTCCGGTACTTCAGAACCTGCGTCGCTGTGTTGCTGGCGTAATAGAGCGACGTGCCCGGGATCCGGTCGAAACGCGGCGTGCCGTCGTAGGTGACATCGAGCCGTGCTTCACTGCGCCGGATCGCCGAGGTCTGCGGAATCATCGCGTCCATCATCGCGTCCTTGGCCTCGTCGGTTCCCGGCACGTGGGCCAGCACCTCGGCCTTGCCGGATTTCCCTGGCACTTCGGCGAAGGCCCGCGGCACCTGCGCTGGTTCCACGTAGGCCCAGGGGCCATTCAGAGAGCGCGACCGGTACCAGCGGCCGGACAGCACCACGTAGTACTGACGGGTAGGAACCTCCAGGAACAGGTCGCTGCCGGTGTTCGTCACGAACAGCATTTCGTCGCCGACCAGCGGCTGGTACTCCGGTTCACCGTCCGTGGAGATCAGTTCGGACGGCTCGGTGGCGACGATGATCTCGGCCTCACGAAGCTTGTCCCGTGAAACGCCGGCGCCCGGGTCGGGCGGCGGCTCGTCGTTTGTCCCGGCGAATAACTTCGCGATGCCGGCCGGCGCCTCGTCCTTCGGCTGCCACTGGCCGCCCTGCAACTGCCGGGAGGTGAACCACACCTCGGAACCGAACAGCCAGTATTCCCTGGATGCGGAGTCGAAAATGATCGGGAACGGCGTGTTGATCACGCGCTGGTAGGGCGTGCCCTGGATCACCTGCAGGCGCGGCTCGCCATCCAGCGTCACGAGAATCGCCGGCCTGTCGCGGTAGATGATCTTCGGCGGGTTGTTGCGGAAGCGGGGTTCGTCGCCGTCCGCGTCGGCCTCGAGGCCGGCACGCAATTCGCCGAGCGACATTCCCATGTCCCAGCGGGGCGCTGTCTGCTCGATCAGGCGGGTCAGTTCGCCAACCTCCTGCTCGGTGGCATCCGGAAAGCGGGCACGTTCGATGACGAAACTCTGGATGCGGGCACTATCGGCGTCGCGGTCCACATCAAGCGTAGCCACCACCCACAAGGCGCCAAACTCGGGCTCGGCATTCGGCCGCCGGATCGCGACCGCCACGCGGGCCTTGGCCTCAACGCCCTCCAGGGAATCGAGCTGCGGCTGGTAGACCACGATGGTCGCGTCGCCCGAGCGGACCTCGCGCGGCCAGCCTGCGGCAGGCCCGGCGGCGGCCAACTGGCAATTGAACAGAATCAGCAGTGCGGCAATACCGATCTTCATGGGTGGAATCTACCCCTTGCTGCCTGAACAATTCCTGCATAAACGCCGTGGCAGGAAAACTTTTTGCACAGCTTTGCTAGCATGAGGCATGAACCACCTCCCCGGAATGGGTCGATGCTGACGACGTCAATTGCCGGTAGCCTCCCCCGCCCCGACTGGCTTGCCGAGCCGGAAACCCTCAAGGGCGCCTGGAAACTGTCCGGCCAGGCGCTGGAGGACGGGAAGCGCAAGGCGGCCACCGACTGGCTGCGCCATCAGCAGGAAGCCGGCATCGACATCGTCACGAACGGCGAGGTCTTCCGCAGCCATTTCGTCCATGGCTTTCTCGAAGGCCTCACCGGGATCGACTGGCAGAAGATGACGCGGATGGGCATCCGCAACAATCGCTACGAACTCGACGTACCGACAGTCGTCTCGCCGCTGGCCCGGCCGCGTGCGGTGCACCTCGACGAAGTTCGTTTCAGCCGGGCGCAGACGAAGGCCACCTTCAAGTTCACCTTGCCCGGCCCGATGACCATCTGCGACACCATTGCCGACGGTTACTACGGCAGCCGGCCAAAAATGGCACTGGCCTTCGCTGATATCCTCAATGCCGAGGCGAGGGAACTCGAAGCCGCCGGCGTGGACGTCATCCAGTTCGACGAACCCGCCTTCAACGTCTTCATGACTGAAGTGAAGGACTGGGGCATCGAGGCCCTGCACCGGGCCATCGACGGCCTGAAGTGCACGACAGCCGTGCACATCTGCTACGGCTACGGCATACAGGCCAACCTCGACTGGAAAAAGTCGCTCGGCAGCGAGTGGCGGCAGTACGAGGAAATTTTTCCCGCGCTCAACGCGAGCCGCATCGACCAGATTTCACTGGAATGCGCGGGCTCGAACGTGCCCCTGTCCCTGCTTCGCCTGCTGCCCGACAAGCAGTTGATGGTCGGCGCAATCCAGGTTACCGGTGACCGGGTTGAATCGCCTGCCGAAGTTGCGGCGACCCTGCGCGCCGCCGCCGGGCACGTGGACATGGAGCGCATCCTGCCCTGCACGAACTGCGGCATGACGCCGATCTCCTACGCTGCGGCGCTCGGCAAGCTGAAGGCGCTCGGCGCCGGGGCAGACCTCCTTCGCCGGGAACTCGCGAGCTAGGCCCATGCGGCGCATCTGTCTGCAGACGCTGATTCTTGTCTTGATGGCGGCCCTCCTTGCAGCTCAGGCGCCGGCGCAGCCGGCTGATGGCGGCCCCCGTTACTGGTTCCTCGACCGCCTGGCCGGGCGCGACCTCGTGCCGGCCGACTGGGCCCTGCTGCGGCAAAACATCCACCTGGCGTTGTACGAACTCGGCGACGGCGAATCTGTCGGCTGGGTCGAACCGGTATCGGAACACTCGGGTAGCGTCCGCGTGATCAGCACGTCGACTGAGGGTGAGCGCAGCTGCCGGCGGCTCCGGGTCAGTGTGGACGTGGATGCGGGCAGCGACGACGGCATTTTCGAACTCTGCCGTACCGGCCCGACCGGATTCTGGCGGCTAACCACCAGCGCGCTCGCACTGCACGACTAGCCGGCGGGACCGAACTCCCCGTTGGCGTCCCCGCGCGGGACCACCGAATGCAGTTGCTGCATGGCCCGGTCGAGACCCATCTGCCCGCCTTCACCCTGCGCCAGCAGCTCTACAGCGCTGATAGCGGCGCCCATGGCATCGAGTATCTGCCCGCGCTCGTCCTTGCCGGGCGCGTGCAGCACGTAGTCCGTGACCAGATCCTTGTGGCCCGGGTGGCCAATCCCCAGGCGCAGGCGAAGAAAATCCGGCCCGCAGGTGGCCAGGATATCGCGCAACCCGTTGTGTCCGCCGTGTCCACCACCCTTCTTCAGGCGGGCCACGCCGGGCGGCAGATCGAGTTCGTCATGCACCACGAGGAGCTGCTCGACCGGCAGGTTGTAGTAGTCAAGCACCGCACGGACGCTCTGGCCGCTGCGATTCATGAACGTG
>CAZPNN010000382.1:0-8040 GCA_964587605.1 uncultured Chromatiaceae bacterium | reverse complement strand
ATTGTCGCCAGTCGCGGCGGCAAACCCGTGCCCGCGGGCGAGCCTGCCTACCAGCTTCTCCTGCTGGTCACGGCCGCGCTGTTTTTCATCACGTCCTGGTTGCGCGGCGGCCAGACGCTCGGCATGCGCGCCTGGCGGCTCAGGGTGGAAACCGGTTCTGGCGGACCACTCGATCTGCGCACCGGAGTCGTTCGCTTCATCGCTGCCCTGCTGACCGTCGTCACGGGCGGTCTCGGCCTGTTCTGGCTCTGGATAGACCGGGATGCGCTCACCTGGCACGACCGGTTCGCCGGCACGTGCGTCGTGGTGCTGCCGAAGTAGCGGCGCGCCACGCCGTCAACGCGTCCGGCTAAGCACCAGCGTTGTAACAAGCCCCAGCACGAGGGTCGGCAGCCAGGCCACGAAGACAGCGTTGAGATTCCAGACCGCGCTGCCGTCTGCGAGCGTCCGGCTCGCGAGGAACCACGTCAGGCCAATGCCGAGGCCGGCAAGCATCCGCAGCCCGGCACCGCCCGACCGCAGGGGGCCGAGCACGAAGGGCACGGCGAGAACGCACATCAGTGGCACCGCCAACACCGATGCAATGCGGCTCCAGAACGCCACTTCGTACTTGTGGGCGTTCAGCCCGCTGTGTTTCAGGTACTGGACATAGCGCCAGAGTACGGCCCCGGTCATGGTTTCCTCGCGGACCACGGTGAGCCCGAGAAGATCCGGGTTGATGCCCTCAAGCGCCAGCGACTGTGGCGTCAGGCTCGTCTTGATCGCGGTCGGCGTAAACCGGCTCTCGGCATAATTGCGCAGGAACCAGCGTTTGTCCGGCTCGGCATGCACCGACTCGGCACGGCCCATGGCGTCGAGCCTGCCATCGTCGCCGAAGCGAAAGACATACACATTGCCCGCCGGATGTTCCTCGCTGGGTGGAACCACGTTGAGGATAGTCTTGCGGTCGCGTAGCCACGCATCGCCGCCAGCGCTGATCCCCGCCTGACCAAACTTTGCCAGCTCCCGCTGCTGGCGCGAGTAGCGCTCCAGCGGCGGGGCGAGATAGAGACTGAACACGAAGCCAACCAGGGCGAGAACCAGGCCGGTGACCAGCACCGCGCGCGCCAGACCCCGCGGTGATACACCTGCCGCCCGCAGGACGATCAACTCGCTGCGACTGGCCAGCGAACCAAGCCCCAGGAGTGCGCCCAGCAGTGCCGCAACGGGCAGCAACTGCGCCACGATGTTGGGCATCTGGAGAAGCACCCAGCCTATTGCGTTCAGCAGCCCGTAATCACCAACGCCGATGTCATCCAGCTGGCCGACAAACTCGATGAAAGCGGCAAGACTGAGCAGCACGGCAAGCACGAGCCCGGTAGTCCCCATGATCGTGCGAAACAGGTATCTGCGCAAAATTCTCATGACAGGACTCTCATGGCGGGATTCTCACGCGAGCACCGCGCGCCGCCACGAGCGCCACAGGCCGAGCTGAAAGAACAGCATCAGCCCGGCGCCACCCAGGAACAGGGCGTGCACCCACCACAGGCCGACGAATTCCGGAACCTGGCTCCTTTCGAGCCAGCCGCGCCCGGCCGCGAGCAGATTGGCATAGATGAGGTAAACCAGCACAGCCGATGCGAGGCCTGAAAAGCGGCCACCCCGTGGCTCGGTCTTCGCCAATGGCACGGCCACGATGGTGAGCACGAGCAACGTCAGTGGAACGCCGAGGCGCCAGTGAAACTCCGCCCGATCCGCCAGGTCTGCGGAGGCCAGCAGATCGGCAGTGGACCGGGCTGCCGGCTTCAGCTTCACGGGGCCGGCTGCCGGCAGTTCGAAGGGAATGCCGTGTTCAGCGAACTCAACCTGACGGAATCGGGTGTCACCCGGCTCCCCTTCGTAGCGGTGGCCGCGCGCAAAGATCAGCACGCGGACCCCGTTACCTCCATCTTCCTGCCAGGCCTCGTCGGCGACGATCACTTCAACCCGGTCGCCCCTACGGCGCTGGACGAACACGCCGTGAAGGTGACGATCCGGTGTGATCGACTCGGCGTACAACGCGGCCCCGCCATCCGCGAAACTCACGAAGCGACCCGCCTCAAGCAACCCGATGCTCGCGTCCCGCTTAGCCTGCACGGCGAAGACCTCGACCTGGCGCAGCGCCCCCGGAGAGACCGCAAGCGCGAGCACTCCGACCACCACTGCAAGCGCGACACCGAGCGTCAGGACCGCCCGGTAGAGCTGCACCGGCCCGATGCCACAGGCCATCATGGCTGCCATTTCGCTGTCGTGGTACAGCCTGGCCAGCGCCAGCATGATGGCGAGAAAATAGCCGACCGGAATCAGGATGGTGAGGTATTGCACCGTCGTGAGGCCCAGCACCGGCATGATCGCCGCCCGCGGCAACTTGTTCGCCGCCGCATCACCGACAACCGAAGCAAACTGGTTGGTGACCAGAATCAGCAACAGGACCAGCGTCACGACCAGCCAGGTCTGAAAGATTTCACGAAGAATATAGCGGTGGAGAAGACCGGTCATGGGCAGGGACAGCTTTGGCCAGCCTCCGGGTGAATCGGGTACACTAACAGGCGCTCTACACGCAGCCCAACCTTGGTTTAGAGGTCGCATGGAGTCAAGCACCCCGCCATTGAGGTCAGCATGAAATTCCAGGTGAAAACCGGCGCCGCGAGCCAGCAGCGGACAGCCTGCGCGATCGTTCCAATCTATTCCGGCGGTGAATTGACCGCCGCAGCCCGCAGTCTCGACGCGGCCGGCGGTGGCCTGATCACGCGGGCCCTCAAGAATCGCGACATCAAGGGCGACGCGGGCGAATTGCTGCTGCTGACAAACACCGGCGACCTTCCCTGCCAGCGGATACTCCTGGTTGGCCTCGGGGCCAAGGCGAAGCTTGATCGCCGGACCTGGCGCAAGGCCACGCGCAGCGCTCTCTCCGCCGTGGCTCGCGGCAAGTACACGGAGGCTGTCCTGCACCTGACCACCGAGGCCGTCGGTGACGCCGACGCCTACCGGCGGGCGCGACTGGCCGTGGAAATCTGGCTCGAGGTCAGCTACCGGTTTACCGCCATGAAATCCGAGCCTGACGACAAGTCGCCCGCCCTCAAACAGCTCGCCCTTGCCAGTAACGGGCGGGACCAGCGCGCAACCCGCAAGGGCCTGTCGCACGGTGAGGCAATCGGCCGCGCTGTGACACTGACCAAGGACCTCGGCAATCTGCCGCCAAATGTCTGCACCCCAAGCTACCTGGTGGAGCGGGCCCGCGGCATCGCGAAACAGGGCAATAAACTGTCCCTGACTTCACTGACGCCTGCCGCAATCCGCAAGCTGCGCATGGGCGCATTCCTGGCCGTCACGCAGGGCGCCGTGGAACCGCCGCGTTTCATCGTGCTCAATTACCGCGGCGGACGCATCAGCGCCAGGCCCATCGTCCTCATCGGCAAGGGCATCACCTTCGATTCGGGTGGCATTTCCATCAAGCCCGCCGGCGCCATGGACGAGATGAAGTACGACATGTGCGGCGCAGCCACCGTCCTCGGCGTGCTACAGGCGGTGGCGGAACTCAAGCTGCCCATCAACGTGATTGGCGTCGTGCCAACCTGCGAGAACATGCCGAGTGGCGCGGCCACCCGGCCCGGCGACATCGTGCGGACGATGTCAGGGCAGACCGTCGAGATCCTGAACACAGACGCCGAGGGCCGCCTGATCCTGTGTGACGCCATCAGCTACGCGTCACGCTTCAAGCCTGAGGCAATCATCGACATCGCCACGCTCACAGGCGCCTGCCTGGTCGCCCTCGGGCGGGTTCGCTCCGGCCTGCTCGGCAATTCCGACAAGCTGGTCAACGACCTTTTGGCGGCGGGCCAGGCGGCCGATGACCGGGCCTGGCGCCTGCCACTCGACGACGACTACGCCGAACTCATCAAGAGCCCGTTCGCCGACGTGGCGAATGTGGGCGGACGCGACGCCGGGACCATCACCGCCGCGATCTTCCTGTCCCGCTTTGTCGGCAAAACCGACTGGGCGCACCTCGACATCGCCGGAACAGCGTGGACCCAGGGCAACAGCAAGGGGGGCACCGGTCGGCCGGTCCCGTTGCTGATGGAGTTCCTGCTCCACCGGAAGTAACGCGCTCCACCGGAAGTTACGCAAAGGACAGTGAGTCAAGCCGATATGAGTGCAGCGCGAGTGTCCTTCTACGTCCTCGGTGGCACGGAACCCAACACCCGCCTCAGCTATGCCTGCCGGCTGGTCGAGAAGGCGTACAAGTTGCAGAACCGCATCCATGCGCACGCCGGCGACGCCAATATGGCGAAGGTTCTCGACACGCTGCTCTGGACGTTCCGGCAGGGCAGCTTTGTGCCCCACGAGCTGCTGACTGCTGACCGCCAGCCAACGGCGCCGATCACGATCGGCTCGACAGCAGCTGCCGATGGCACCGAGCCGCCCGACGCCGACCTGTTGATCAATCTTGCCGGTGAAGTACCCGGATTTTTCAAGCGCTACCCGCGAATCGTGGAGATCATCGATGGCAGGCCCGCGTGCCGCGAGGCCGGCCGCGCGCGGCACCGCTTCTATCGCGATCAGGGTCTGGAAACAGAAACCCACGAGGTAAGCTGAACATGGACAGATCACGCATTCCCGTGCTGACCGACGCCGTGGCTCGTCCACGCAGCGCCACTGACGACATGACGCGCCCTGCCCTCACCGAATCCGAGCTGGCCGAACTGCAGGTCCGGATCGCAACAGGCAGCTTCATGCTGGTCGAGAAACTCCTCCACCAGGCCTACAAGGAAATGGAAGCAACCCTCTTCGATGAGGTCGTGGGCCGCCTGCGCAATGAACTCCCCGAACTGATCGACCAGGTGCTGCGCGAGCACTTCGAAGAAGACATCAAGGAAGGCTGAGTGACCGACGAAGCTCCCGGCGGCCCTGCCGCCCCTCTGGCCAAGGCCTACCAGCCCGCCGGCATCGAACAGCGCTGGTACGCGCAGTGGGAATCCGCAGGCTATTTCGCGCCGGCCGGCCGCGGCGCGCCCTACTGCATCATGATTCCGCCGCCCAACGTAACGGGCACCCTGCACATGGGCCACGCCTTCCAGCACACGCTGCAGGACGCGCTGACCCGCTACCACCGGATGCGGGGCGACAACACCCTGTGGCAGCCAGGCACCGATCACGCCGGCATTGCCACACAGATGGTCGTGGAGCGGCAGCTCAACGCCGAAGGCAAGCACCGGCAGGATCTCGGGCGCGAGGCTTTCGTCGCCCGTGTCTGGCAGTGGAAGCACGAATCCGGCGGCACGATCACGCGGCAGATGCGCCGACTCGGCAATTCAGTGGACTGGTCGCGGGACCGCTTCACAATGGACGACGGCCTGTCGCGGGCCGTGACCGAGGTTTTTGTTCGCCTGCACGCCGAGGGCCTGATCTACCGCGGCAAGCGGCTCGTCAACTGGGACCCGGTGCTGCACACGGCGCTGTCCGACCTGGAAGTCCAGTCGGAGCCGGAACAGGGTTCGCTGTGGCATATCCGTTACCCGCTGGAGGATGGCAGCGGCCAGCTCGTGGTGGCCACCACCCGCCCCGAAACGATGCTCGGGGACACCGCGGTCGCGGTGAACCCTGCCGACGAGCGCTACCGGCACCTGGTCGGCAGGAAAGTCAGGCTGCCGCTGACGCACCGCCTGATTCCCGTCGTCGCCGATGACTATGTCGACCGGGAGTTCGGCTCGGGCTGCGTAAAGATCACGCCAGGCCACGACTTCAACGACTACGAAGTCGGCAAGCGCCACGACCTGCCCCTGATCAACATCCTTGACCGCGATGCGCGGATCATCAGCACGCCCGACGCCGCCGGCCAGAGTTACGGCCAGGGTTACGGCCAGGGCTATGACCCGGCCCGGGCACTGGCCGAAATTCCGGCCGAACTTCGCGGCCTTGACCGTGCCGAGGCCCGTCGCCGTGTGGTGGCCCTGCTGGAAGAACAAGGGCTGATGGAGCGCATCGACGCGCACGCCCTGCAGGTGCCCCGCGGCGACCGCAGCGGTGCCATTCTCGAACCCTGGCTCACGGACCAGTGGTACGTGCAGATCGCACCGCTGGCCGCCCCCGCCATTGCAGCGGTCGAGGATGGCCGCATCCGCTTCGTGCCCGACAACTGGGCCAAGACCTACTTCCAGTGGATGAACAACATCCAGGACTGGTGCATCAGCCGCCAGTTGTGGTGGGGCCATCGCATTCCCGCCTGGTACGACGCCGAAGGCGGCGTGTATGTGGGCTACAGCGAGGAGGATGTGCGAAAAAAGCACGGCCTCGCTCCAACCGTGGCACTGACCCAGGACGAGGACGTCCTCGACACCTGGTTCTCGTCGGCGCTCTGGCCCTTCTCGACGCTGGGCTGGCCCGACCAGACCGAGGCGCTTAAGACCTTCTATCCCGGCAACGTGCTGGTCACGGGGTTCGACATCATCTTCTTCTGGGTCGCGCGCATGATCATGCTCGGGCTCAAGTTCACGGGCGAGGTGCCGTTCCGCGAGGTGTACATCACGGGCCTCATCCGCGATGAGAACGGCGACAAGATGTCCAAGTCCAAGGGCAATATCCTGGACCCGCTCGACCTGATCGACGGCATCGACCTGCCGAGCCTGCTGGCCAAGCGCACCACCGGGCTGATGCAGCCGAAATTGAAACCGCAGATCGAAAAGGCCACGAAGAAGCAGTTTCCGAACGGCATTCCCGACTACGGCACCGACGCGCTCCGTTTCACCTTTGCGGCGCTTGCCAGCACGGGCCGGGATATCCGCTTCGACCTCAACCGGATCGAGGGCTACCGTCACTTCTGCAACAAGATCTGGAACGCGGCTCGCTTCGTACTGATGAATGTCGAAGGACAGGAACTGGCGCAGGGCGCGGCAGCCGTGTCAACTCTGAGCCTGCCGGATCGCTGGATCCTGTCCCGGCTCAGCAAGACCATTGAGGCCGTTGACGGGCACTTCAGCACGTACCGCTTTGACCTGGCAGCCCGCGCACTCTACGAATTCATCTGGAACGAGTACTGCGACTGGTACCTCGAACTGACGAAGCCAGTCCTGCAGGACGCCGATTCTCCCGCCGCCGGGAAGGCCGCGACGCGCCGGACGCTCGTCACGGTGCTGGAGGCCCTGCTCCGCGCCAGCCACCCGTTCATGCCGTTTATTACCGAAGAAATCTGGCAGCGCGTCGCGCCGCTGGCTGGCGCCTGCGGCGAATCCATCATGGTGCAGCGCTGGCCCGATCCCGCCTTCTATCCCGTGGATGACGAGGCCGAAGCAGAACTCGCCTGGATCCAGGGCTTCATTCTCGGCGTGCGCCAGATCCGGGGTGAAATGGACATCTCACCCGCCAAGCGGATCCCCGTGTTACTCCAGGACGCGACGGCAAACGACACGCGGCTGCTGGCCGTTCACGATCGCTACCTGCGGGAGCTCGCGCGCCTCGCCAGCATCGAACTTCTGCCAGCCGGCAGTGCGCCACCACCGAGTGCGACGGCACTGATTGGCAGCCTGAAGCTGCTCGTGCCGATCGCCGGCCTGATCGACGTGGCCGCCGAACGCGCGCGACTCACAAAGACCCGTGACAAGGCCGCAGCAGATCTGCAACGGGTCGAGCAGAAGCTGGCCACAGAGACCTTTACGCAGAACGCACCGGAGGCCGTGGTCGCTAAGGAAAGGGAGCGCCAGGAAACCCTGCGTCGCGACCTGGTGAAGCTGGATGCCCAGCTGACGCAACTGGCCTCGCTTTAAGCTCTCACCGCAGCTCGGGCAGCGGCTCGCCGTCCGGGATGAACGTCAGCGCCAGGCCGTTGTTGCAGTAGCGGAGACCGGTCGGTGCCGGCCCGTCCTTGAAGACGTGCCCGTGGTGACCGCCACAGCGGGCGCAGTGGTACTCGGTACGTGGCAGGATCATGTGGAAGTCGCGCTTCGTGCCGATGCTGGTCTCGCTGAGGGGCTGAAAAAAACTGGGCCAGCCGGTGCCGCTGTCGAATTTCCCGGAGGTCACGAACAA
>CAZPNN010000381.1:0-3481 GCA_964587605.1 uncultured Chromatiaceae bacterium | reverse complement strand
GAGAATAATAAGAGAATTGTACAGATGAGCATGGCCCTCACCAAGGCGGACATGGCGGAGTCCCTGTTCAATGAACTGGGACTCAACAAGCGTGAGGCGCGGGAACTCGTGGAACTGTTCTTCGAGGATCTGCGCGCAGCGCTGGCCAGTGGGGAGCAGATCAAGCTCTCCGGATTCGGCAACTTCGACCTGCGGGACAAAAACCAGCGGCCGGGCCGGAATCCAAAAACGGGCAAGGAAATCCCAATCACGGCGCGACGTGTGGTCACGTTTCGTCCCGGACAAAAACTGAAAGCCCGAGTAGAAGCCTATGCTGGAGCCGGGAAATAACGACGACCTGCCCCCTATCCCGGGGAAACGCTACTTTACGATCGGTGAAGTCAGTGAGCTGTGCGCTGTAAAGCCACACGTGCTCCGCTACTGGGAGCAGGAATTTCCGCAGCTGAAGCCGGTCAAGCGGCGTGGCAATCGCCGCTATTACCAGCGGCAGGATGTCCTGATCATTCGCCAGATAAGGAGCCTCTTGTATAGCGAGGGGTTTACGATCGGCGGCGCCCGTCTGAAGCTGACGGGCCAGGAAGCCCGGTCCGATCTGTCGCAGAGCCAGCAGATCATTCGTCAGCTCCGCCAGGAACTGGAAGAAGTGCTGCGTCTACTGCGGCGCTGAGCCCCCGGCACGCGGCCGATTTTCGGGTATGATTCCCACTGCAGTTCGGGCGGTCTCGAGCTGTTCGATTTCCATTCAAGGACGGGGCGTGGCGCAGCCTGGTAGCGCACCTGCATGGGGTGCAGGGGGTCGCAGGTTCAAATCCTGTCGCCCCGACCAAATGGATCAAACAGTTAGCGGCCCCACCGGCTTTTTCGGAACCGCTAAAAGGGCACCGTGTGCCAGTTTGGTGCCACGTCGTCGCCCGGAGTCCCGGGCGGGTCTATCTGATCGAACGTCGATGCCAGGTCGACGCAGCCGGGTCTTTTAGCAGGCCGAACCGATTCGCGTCGGCAGCCGTCAACGTGGTGCGTCTGCCGCGCTGATCCCATCTGGTCGAATATGCAGGGCGTCACGCTGCCAAATCAGGTCGGCGCCGATCTGCCTGGCCTGTTCATGTGACCCGAGACCTTTGAACGGGCCTCACAACGAGGCTCTGGGGTGTCCTGATCACCGGGGAAGTCCACTAGCAGAAAGGCGCCAGACTCTGGTCGCCTACTGAATACGACTCAGTTGTGTTGGCTCCAATGAATGCCCGGGCCGCCAAAAGACTCGGGCGCCCCCAAACTTAGGCCACGCGTCTCCGTCTTGCCGCTCGCGCGCCTACAAACCCCAGACCCGTGGCGAGCAGCCACAGCGTTGGCGGCAGCGGCACAGCAGCCACCTGAATCGAGGCGCCGTTGAACGCGAGGTTCACCGCATTCGCCTTGAGATCAACAAAGGGGCCGTAAAGCGCCTCAGGGCTCGGGCCAATGGTGATGCCACCCGTACCAAAGTTGGACAAACCAAACGTCAGTGTCCCCAGTACCTGGGTGCCATCGAGGCCATCGAAAGACCCGAAATGGATCTCATACTCAGCATCTGTCGGTTTATTGCTGGTGCCAAAGCCGGTGAAGTCGGAATCACCGGCCGAGGTATTCAGGGTGTTGAAAAAAGCCGAAGGCGTAAACCCCTCGATGTTGATAGGGCCCGTCAAGTCAAGGATCAGACCGCCGGCCACAATCTTATTGGCTTCGGGACCCACATTCGGATCAACGATTACCGTGCCGAGGCCGGTGAAGTCGAAGGACAACTCGAACGTAGTGGTGCGCGGCGTATTAAAGTCAGCCACAACCACGTTCGTGGACGACGGTGACAGGGAAATGGATGCCGCATTTGCAATTGACGCCAAAAAACCCGCAGCGAAAAGCAGAACTAGTCGAGATATTCTTGGAGTCATCAACAGTTCCCCTTACGTTTGACCAATATTCCAGCCGTCACGCGCTTAGAGATTTCGTATTGCTGGCTGCGCGCTGCGCTTTGAGTATAGTTGAATATAACTTCGCCAAGGACTGCCCGTTCG
The DNA here is from genome assembly GCA_964587605.1 of uncultured Chromatiaceae bacterium. Classification (GTDB taxonomy): domain Bacteria; phylum Pseudomonadota; class Gammaproteobacteria; order Steroidobacterales; genus SHZI01. The sequence goes on along the minus strand of CAZPNN010000381.1, from coordinate 1,433 downwards.
CATTACATAATACTCAAGGGTCGGCGCTCGGCACATCGTAGAATTTTAACCTCGCATTGCTACGTCCCGTTCTTCACTTCCAGAACCCATCTCGGCGGGCGCCGCCGCACTGGCTCCGTGTTTCGTGCCGTACGGTTGCCCCCAGGTGTCCGTAGCGCTCGTCCAGTGCGACAAGCTCGCCTCGCTCCAGCCCATCTGCCGGCACACCTTGGCGATCGGCGTGCCCGCCGCAACCGGGCTGAGGACAAAGGTGAGCTGCTCGTCGGTGAATCGTGAATGGTTCTCTGGTCCTCATTGCCGGTGGTCCGAAGGACTGAACGTGAGATCAATAAAGTCATTTACTTAGGCATTTGTTCTCCCTGAGTTTCTTAGTCTTGATCGAGTGGGTGTGTGCCTCTCACCCCGGCCTCGGTGGTTAGACCTTTTAGGGGTGTGCTACCGATAGGCGACAGCCATCTCCCAAGCTTCCCCGGTCGGCAGCGAGTGGCGCGTCACCCTGCAGGGCCCTTGACCGGCGATGTATTGACGGCCCATCCTGCGCTACGAGCAGTGCTGCCACCGCGGCGGGTTAAGCCAAGGTAAACAATGCACCCGTTGGGGTAATGGCGGCGTCAGCCTGAATCTGCGGTTGCGGTGTCTTTGCCGCCCTGATTCAAGAAGAAGAACTCGGTCGGCCGCGTCTGTAGATTCTCACCGGGACGCAATGCGGGGGGTTAGGCCATGGTCCAAGAGTCGGTCGACGCTGTCGACCAGCCATTAGTGACTTGCTGGGCGCTACGTATCAGGCGTGCACTTTGGGCCATCGCTGTCATTGCGCTGACGGTGACAGGCGGAAATCCAGCGCCTGCGTTCGCCGCAGGCGCATGTGCTTTCAGTCCGGGTGCCGACCCGACCGATACTGACAGTGACGGCTTACCCGACGCCTGCGACAACTGCACGCTCGTTGCCAATGCCAACCAGCATGACGCCGACAGCGATGGCTACGGCAACCTGTGCGACGCAGATCTAAACAACAGCGGTGGCCTGGTAAATGGCAGCGATCTCGCGCTGTTCAGGGCGGCCTTCGGCACCCAAAATGCGAACGCGGATCTGAACGGTAGCGGCGGCCTGGTGAACGGCGCCGATTTGGCAATTTTCAGATCCCTGTTCGGCAAAGTGCCCGGGCCCACCGGCATGATTGGCCGGCCCATAAACTCCCGACCGATGGCCAACGCCGGTCCCGACCAGACGACGTTGTTGAGCCAGACGGTGACGCTGGACGCAACCGCGTCGACGGATCGAGATGGCAATCTGCTGCAGTATTTTTGGCGCATCGTTGCGGCGCCTCCTGGCGCCACCAGCGCGCTGAGTGATCCTCACGCCATACGACCGACTGTCGTCGTCGATGTGCCCGGCAACTATTCCGTGGAACTTCTGGTCAGCGATGGTTCGGC
>CAZPNN010000380.1:0-13547 GCA_964587605.1 uncultured Chromatiaceae bacterium | reverse complement strand
GGTCGAGATCCGCGGCGTGCAGGTGCGCGGGGTGGATCCGGTAACCGAACTACAGACGTCCGCCCTTGGCACACTGATGGTGGATGGCGCCCTGGAGGCTCTGGAGCCTGGTGGCTTTGGCATCGTCATCGGGCGCACGCTGGCGGAGCAGCTCGGCGTGACAGTCGGGGGCTCCGTCATCATGCTGGTGTCACAGGGAATCACCACGCCAGCCGGTGTCGTACCCCGCATGCGCCGCTTTCGGGTGCAGGGCATCTTCTACGCTGGCATGTACGAGTTCGACCGGGCACTCGTTTTTATCAACGTTGGTGATGCCCAACGCCTGTTTCGGTTTGGTGACGACGTTTCGGGTGTCCGGCTGGCGATCCGCGATCCGCTTCAGGCTCCGGCGGTGGTACGTTCGGTGGCGAACGCCTGGGGCGGCGGTGTTTACGTCACGGACTGGACCCGGGAGCACGGCAACTTCTTCCGGTCAATCCAGCTGACGCGCTCCATCATATTCGTGATCCTGCTGCTCGTGGTCGCCGTTGCCGCATTCAATATTGTGTCCACGCTCGTGATGGTGGTGCGGGACAAGCGCGGCGAGATTGCCATTTTGAGGACGCTTGGCGCGGCGCCCGTGGCTATCCTGGCAATTTTCGTAATCCAGGGTGCCGTAGTTGGTGTCGTGGGGACTTTGGTCGGCGTAGTAGCCGGAGTGCTGGGCGCGTGGAATGTCAGTGCAATTTCCGCCTTCATCGAATCAGTCACGGGTTTCCAGTTCCTGGCCCCGGACGTGTACTTCATCAGTGAATTACCCAGCAGCCTGTTGTGGTCCGACGTCTGGCAGGTGGCAGGTATCGCACTGGTCCTGGGGCTTGTTTCCACCATCTATCCGGCGTGGCGGGGTGCCATGACGGCGCCTGCCGAGGTGTTGCGATATGAATGAAGTCCCCGCGCTCGAGTGCCGGGCCCTGCGCAAGCAGTTTGTCGAGGGCGCGGTCGTACTCGAAGTGCTGAAGGGAATCGACCTTACGATAAGGGCCGGCGAGCGCGTCGCAATCGTGGGACCCTCCGGTGCCGGGAAGACCACCCTCCTGCAGCTGTTAGGCGGTCTCGATACGCCGACTTCCGGCGTAGTCCGCGTCCGGGGCCAGGATCTTGCCTCGACTGACAATGCCGAACGGGGGCGAATCCGCAACCGGCATCTCGGCTTCGTTTACCAGTTCCATCACCTGTTGCCAGAATTCACGGCCCTGGAGAACGTCGCGATGCCGCTGCTCGTTCGGCGCGAGTCGCTCGATGCCATCCAGGCTCGCGCCCGGGAGGTACTCGAACGTGTGGGCCTCGCCGAACGGCTGAACCACAAGCCTGGCGAACTGTCCGGCGGTGAACGGCAGCGGGTCGCCGTCGCCCGGGCGCTGGTGACAGAGCCTGCGGTCGTCCTGGCCGACGAACCCACCGGCAATCTCGACCGCAAGACTGGCGACACCGTTCTTGAACTGATGTTGACCTTGAATCGAGAGGCCGGGGCCAGCCTTGTGATCGTGACCCACGATTCGCGCATCGCGAGCCGGATGAATCGTGTGCTTCGCCTGAGTGACGGGGGACTGGACGATGCTACAGCCGAGTACCGGGCCGACGCGCTGCCCGGTGCTTCAGTCGCCACCGTGTCATGAGCCGCCAGGCGGCGTTGCTCAGCAGGTAACCTGCTCCTGACAACAGCAGCGCGGAGACGATGGCACCGAGCCACAACGGTCGCCAGGCGTCGGTGAGCCTGGTGAGCAGTTCGCCGAGCGGCAGGTCCAGGCTCACTGCCGGTGACGGCAGTTCAAGAAGGAAGGCGCCAAGCAGGTACTCGCCGTAAAAGAGCGGACCGTAAGTGAGCGGATTCCCGACCCAGACGGAGAGTACGGCGACCGGGAGATTCACACGGAGCAGCAGGGCTGCCAGGGCCGCCACTGGCGTGTGCCCCACGAACGGCAGGACGCCAATGAACAGGCCTATGGCCAGTCCGCCCGTGATGCTGCGCCGGTTGATCGAGAAATAGACGGGGTGGGCCAGCAAGACCTGGAACGGCCGCAGATACCACGCTGCGTTGCGCTGATTCCCGCGATAAGGGGCCGATAGTCGTCTGAAAAACTTGCGGGGCATCCGGTACCTTGTGCTCGGCAGTGAAGAAACGCTGCCCATTATCCTTGAGTCTGCACCGGAACTCGCCATGCCTGCGGCAGCGTGTGTCACCCTTTTGCTGGCCACACTGTTGCTGTGGAGTCCCGATCCCGTCCTTTCAACCGGCCAAGCCATGGTCCTCCTGGTCGTCGCGGGCGCCGTTGCAGGCGGTTGCTGCGGACCGCGGGTACTGGTACTGACGCTCGTGGCCGGCCTGCCGGTGGTCGCCGCCGTTGCCGCCTCGGCCCGTGTGCTCGGCGACCGCTGGCCCGACGTGCCGGTGCAGGCCGACATCAACGTTTCCGGGAGCGTCTGCGAGTTTCCCCGCGACCAGCCGGGGTCATGGCGGTTTGTGCTGGCTACCGATGCCGAATCCCGGGCGCGCGGCGTCCCCGCTCGCGTGCTGGTCAGCTGGTACGACAGCAGCCTCCGTCCTTCGACAGCCCCGCAGCCGGGACAGCGGTGGCGCCTCAATCTGCGGCTGCGCCCACCGCGTGGCCTCAGCAATCCCGGCGGCTTCGATTACGAGCGCTGGCTTTTCGCGCAGCAGGTCGGAGCAACCGGCTGGGTGCGCGAGTCTGGTTCTAACGGCCGGTTGCCGGGTAATACGCTGAACTGTCCGGCGGCCGGATGGCGCGGGGCGATGGCCAGGAAAATCTCCGCTGTCCTTGACGGGCGGGACGCGGCACCCTGGGTGCTGGGACTTGCCATCGGTGCGTACCAGGCACTGCCGGAATCCGACTGGGACAAACTCCGGCGCACGGGCACGATTCATCTCATTTCCATTTCCGGCTTTCACATTGCCCTGGTCGCCGGTCCGGCGGCACTGTTGGGGCTGCTGGTCGCCCGAGCCTTGCTGGCCGCCGGTCGTCGCTGCCGGCCTCGCGTCATCGCGGCCTGGGCGGCGGTACTCGCTGCCAGCCTGTACGCGGCGCTTGCTGGCTTCAGCGTACCGACGATGCGCTCGGTGATCGCTGTCGTTCTCGTTGCCCTGCTTGCCACCTGGCGTCGCGCCCTCACGGCGCCCGAGTTGCTCGCATCGGCAGTGATGGCCGTCTTGCTGGTTGAACCGCTCGGGCTTCTGGTTCCCGGTTTCTGGCTTTCTTTTGCCGGCGTCATTGTCCTCATCGCCGTGAGCAGGGGATTGCGCACGGATCAGGTACGGCCGGGGCCGGTGCGCTTGCTGCTGTTGACCCAGCTCGGCATGACAGTCGGCCTGGCGCCGTTGCTGATCCTTTTTTTCGGGCAGCTGCCGCTCAGTGGAACGCTCGCAAACCTCGTGGCAGTGCCGGCATTCAGTGCCGTGTTGCTGCCTCTCACTCTGCTGGGGTCGGCGACCGTGATCGTGGCGCCCGCAGCCGGCGCGCTGTTGCTCGGGTTGGCCGCGGACTGCTTTGACCTCTGGCGCGACTTCCTCGCCTGGTGTGCCGATCTGCCTCTGGCTGTCTGGTATCTCCCGGAGCCGACGCCGGTGGCGGCGCTGCTCGCCGGCGCTGGCGCCGTGTCGGCCTTGTGGCCACCGCCGTGGCCCGCTCGATGGCTGGGTCTCGCCATGCTTCCCGGTTTGCTCGTTGCCGGTATCGGGCCGGTACCTGCCGGCGCCCTGCGCCTGACTGTGCTGGACGTTGGCCAGGGACTTGCCGTCCTTGTGCAGACCTCTGCGCACACCCTGCTTTACGACACGGGGCCTGCCTTCCGGAACAGCGACGCGGGGCAGCGCGTCGTGGTGCCAGCGCTGCAGGCTCTTGGCGTACGGTCTCTTGATGTGCTCATGATCTCCCACCGGGATGCCGATCATCGCGGGGGTGCCGGAAGCGTGCTCGCGCGCTACCCGGCCGGACTCATCGTGGGGGCGGCAGTCAACCAGCAGCCCGCGATTCCGTGCCGCGCCGGGAGCAACTGGCAATGGGACGGATTCCACTTCGAGATCCTGCATCCCCGTCCCGATGCGGCACCCACCGCCGATAACGACGGATCCTGTGTACTGCGAATATCGGGAGCTGGCGTCCGGTTACTGCTTCCCGGCGATATCGAAGCGCCAGCGGAGAACGAGCTGGCGCTAAACCCGGCATTCACGATGGCCGACCTGGTGGTGGCCCCACATCATGGCAGCCGGACATCCTCCACGGCCGATTTCGTGCAGGCGACGCGGCCGCGCTACGTGGTGTATTCCACGGGCTTCCGCAATCGCTGGCACTTTCCAGTGCCTGACGTTGTCGAGCGCTGGCGACAATCAGGGGCTTGCGGACTCAGCACCGCCGACGAGGGCGCCCTTCAATTCGACGTGAAGCCCGGCTCGGGCCTGCGACTCGTCCGTCGGCAGCGGGTGTCCGCGCCCGGGCTATGGCTGGCACGACCCGCTGATTCCGGGCCCTGTCTCTGATAGTGCTGACGGGACTCCGGCTGTTACGCCCTGCAGACGCCGATGTATAGTGGTGTTCGTCTGGTGCGGAACGGGTGCGCATGCTTGAGATTGTGATTGCCGGCGGCTGGGTGATGCTGCCCATCATCCTGTGCTCGGTGGTGGCGGCCGCCATTACGATTGAGCGATTGTGGACGCTGAAGCCCGGTCGCGTGGTCCCGCGGGATCTGTCCCGCCAGGTGTGGGACTGGGTCAGCAGCAACCAGCTGAACATCCAGCATATCCAGGAACTCCGGAGCAGTTCGCCGCTGGGCCAGCTCCTCGCCGCTGGCCTCGCGAATCGCCAGCAGGATCGTGCCACGATGAAGGAAGTTGTGGAGGACACGGGCCGCCATGTGGTCCACGAACTCGAACGCTACCTGAACACCCTCGGCACGATCGCGTCCATCTCACCGCTGCTCGGACTGCTGGGGACCGTCACCGGCATGATCCGGACCTTTTCGGCGCTGACCGCGGGTGGGGCGGGCGACCCGGCAGCATTGGCCGGCGGCATTTCAGAGGCCCTCATCACAACGGCGGCGGGCCTGATGGTCGCGATTCCGGCGTTGATCTGCTATCGCTACCTGCGTGGCCGGGTTGACGTGCTGGTGGTGCAGATGGAGAAGGAAGCCATTGCACTCGTCGAGGCCCTGCAGCGCAAGCAGTACCTGGACACTGTCGGACGATCCGGCAGCCCGACCGCGGCGCAGATTGCTGCCGCGGACACCGGCCCGAACGCCGCCCAGAACGCCGCCCGGAATGTCGCTTCGGCGGGCAGTCGCTGACGTGAAACTGCGCACTGCCACTGCTCGTGACGAACCGGAGTTGAACGTCATATCGCTGGTTGACGTCGTGCTGCTGCTCCTCATCTTCTTCATGCTGACGAGCACGTTTGTCCGCCCGTCGCAGATTGCAATCCGGTTGCCGGAGGCGGGCGTCAGCTCCGACCGCAACGACGACCGTCAGGAACTCGAAATCTCGGTCACCGGCAAGGGCGAATTCCGCGTCAACGGCCGCCTCCTGATCGATTCCCGCCCCGAGACGCTCGAGGCAGCCATCCGCAAGATTGTCCCCGAGGTTAACGAGCGCCACGTGACGCTCAGTGCCGACGGCCGGGCAAGCCACCAGGACGTGGTCACCGCCATGGACGTGGCCGGCCGCCTCGGCTTCGTCGAGGTCCGGATCACGACGGTAAGGGCACGGCCGCCGGAGTGACCGGACTGTGAGCAGCGAGAAGTCCCCGGGTGCCGTGACGCCCACGGTTATTTACCGGCGACTGCTCTCTTTCGCCAGCCCCCACTGGGGCGTGTTCATCATCGGCTCAATCGGCATGGCGTTCTACGCGGCAACCGACACGGGTTTTGCCTGGCTCGTCAAGAACCTGCTGGTCAGCATCGATGCCGCCAGCACGACGCCCGATCCGGAGGCTGAACTCATCCGGCGCTGGCTGCCGATCGGCATTCTCGTGCTGTTCCTGGTGCGCGGCGTCTCGGAGTTTGCCGCCACCTACAGCATGGGGTGGATCGGCCGTCAGGTCATCAAGGGCATTCGGGCGCTGGTCTTTGACAAGTTCCTGCACCTGCCGACGCGCTATTACGATGCCTCGTCGACCGGGACCCTGCTCTCCAAGCTCACCTTCAATATCGAGCAGGTGGCGGATTCCGCGTCGAACGCGGTGACCGTTCTCATCCGCGACACTCTCACTGCCATCGGCCTGGTCGTCTACATGGTCTATCTCAGTCCGGTGTTGTCAGCCTTTGTGTTTGTCGTGGCCCCGCTGCTCGCCGTCCTGATCCGGGTCTTAAGCCGCATGTTTCGCCGGCACAGTCAGCGGATCCAGGAGTCGATGGGGGAACTCACCCGGATCACCGGCGAAGCCCTGCAAAGCCACCGGATCATCAAGATCTTCAATAACCAGGCCTACGAGGGCCGCCGCTTCGAGGTAGCCAATGAGCAGAATCGGCGCATGAACATGCGCCTGTTCGCCACCCGCGCGGCCGGTGACGGTGTCACAGCACTGCTCGCGGCAGTGGGCATGGCGGGCGTGGTCTTTGTTGCTACCCAGGATTTCGTCCGCGATACCCTGGACATGGGAGATTTCGGTGGCTTTATTGCCGCGCTTCTCCTGTTGATGCGTCCACTTCGGGCATTGACGGGCGTCAACGTCTCACTGCAGCGCGGGATCGCTGCCGGTACGAGTGTCTTTGAGGTGCTGGACGAAGAGGCCGAGCGTGACACCGGCACGCTGGCGCCGGAGCGCGTACAGGGCAAGGTGGAATTTCGCGACGTCAGCTTTGAGTACGCGGCCAAGAAGGGGCCGGTCCTGCGGCACATCAACCTGCTGGTGCCGGCCGGCCAGACGCTGGCCATCGTCGGCAAGTCGGGCAGCGGCAAGACCACGCTGGTGGGCTTGCTGCCCCGCTTTTACGACACTGAATCGGGTACGGTGCTGGTTGATGACCAGCCCGTGCAGGACTATGCGCTACGCGCACTGCGCAACCAGATCAGCCTGGTCAGCCAGGAGGTGGTCCTGTTCAATGACAGCATCGCCGGCAACATCGCCTACGGCAGTCTCCGCGCCGTATCCCGCGCGGATATCGAAACGGCCGCAAGCGCGGCCTACGTCGACGAGTTCACCCGCCAGTTGCCTGATGGCCTGGACACGTGGGTGGGCGACCGGGGCGTCCTGTTGTCCGGCGGACAACGCCAGCGTATTGCCATTGCCCGCGCACTACTCAAGAACGCGCCGATCCTCATCCTCGATGAAGCCACCTCGGCGCTGGACACGGAGTCCGAGCGTCGAATCCAGGAGGCCCTTGTCCGCCTGATGAAGAATCGGACCACGCTCGTCATTGCCCATCGGTTGTCCACGGTCGAGAAGGCAGATCGCATTCTCGTCATGGCTGACGGGCGGATCCTGGAATCCGGCAGTCATGCCGAGTTGCTGGCGGCCGATGGGCACTACGCGCACCTCCATCGATTGCAGTTCCGGGATGAAGCGGCCTGAGTCGGGCCGTGGCCTTCAAGGCTGGCTCGAGGCGCTCTGGTACGGCAGATCGCCCCTGGCCTGGCTGCTGCTGCCCCTGGCGGGATTGTTCCGCGCCGCGATCGGGATTCGCCGCCACGCGTACCGGGCCGGCTGGCAGCGGGTGCACCGGCTGTCCGTGCCGGTGATCGTGGTGGGCAACATTACGGTTGGCGGTACGGGCAAGACGCCAGTCACGGCCTGGCTCGTCGAACTTTGCCGAGCGGCCGGTTACCGTCCGGGAATCGTCAGCCGGGGCTACGGTGGCCGACCGGCAAGTGAGCCGCGCCTCGTCAGCCCCACGGACGATGCTCGTGAGGTTGGCGACGAACCCCTGCTGCTGCGCCGTCTCACGGGTGCACCAGTCTGCGTCCATGCAGACCGGGTTGCCGCGGGCCAGCGACTGGTGGCGGAGGGCGTGAATGTCGTCATTGCAGACGACGGCCTGCAACACTACCGTTTGCACCGGGATCTGGAGATTGCCGTGCTCGACGGTGAGCGGCAGCTGGGCAATGGCTTCGTGTTGCCGGCCGGACCCCTTCGTGAACCCGCGGGCCGGTTGAGCGAAGTCGATCTGGTTCTGGTGCACGCAGGCCCAGTCGGGCCCGGGCAATTTGCCCTGCAGTCGAGGATCAGCGGGCTGCGCGCGCTGGACGACAGCGCGGCGTGCACGCTTGACGCACTCTCCGGGCAGCGGGTGCGGGCCGTTGCCGGAATCGGCAATCCGGCGCGGTTTTACGCTCAGCTGGCAGCAGCGGGACTCGAGGTGCTGCCGGTTCCGGTGGCGGATCACGGCCGCGTCGATCTCGATTTGCTTGGCAGCGAAAGTCGGGTGCCGATCGTCATGACGGAAAAGGACGCCGTAAAGTACGCGCCTGTCACCAATTGCCCGGTGTGGGTGGCGCAGCTCGAGGTGACCGTGCCCACGGAAGTTGGTCAGCGTGTGCTGGAGTGTTTGAGCAGGATCAAGCAGCAAATGCAGGTTCATGAGTAGCGACAAGTTCCATGTTGTTATCCCGGCGCGCTTTGCCTCGTCCCGCTTTCCGGGCAAGGCGCTTGCCGACCTGGCCGGACGCACGGTGCTGGAGCATGTCTGGCGACAAGCGCGGCAGAGTGCCGCTGCCGAGGTTCTGGTCGCCACCGACGACGAACGGATCGCGACGGTGGCACGCCGCTTCGGGGCCGAGGTGGTCCAGACTCGCGCGAGCCATCGGTCGGGAACCGAGCGGGCCGCCGAAGTTGCCGCGGCACGGCGCTGGCCCGATGATGCCGTGGTCGTGAATTGTCAGGGCGACGTGCCGCTGATTGCCCCGGCCAGCATCAATCAGGTGGCAGCGCTGCTGGTGGCCTGGCCGGGCGTGGCCATGGCAACGCTCTGCACTCCGATTGAGACTCTTCAGGAGTACCGCAACCCCAACGTCGTCAAGGTGGTTTGTGCGGCTGATGGCCGGGCGCTGTATTTCAGTCGTGCCTCGATTCCGTCGGCCAGTCATGGGGCCGGCACGTCCGGCGACACCGCTAATGCGGTTCCGGAGAGCTTCCGTCACGTTGGCCTGTACGCGTATCGTGCTGGCGCGCTCCGGCAACTGGCCGCCGCACCACCCTGTGTGCTGGAAGTGACGGAGAGCCTGGAGCAGTTGCGGGCGCTGTGGCTGGGCCTTGAAATTCGCGTCGCGCTGGCCGGGGAACTGTTGGGGCCGGATGTGGACACGCCCGAAGATCTGCAGCGCGCCGCGGAGTTTCTGCGGCGCCGAGGAGTTGTTACATGACGTTCTGGCGAAAGAAGATGGTGGACGTACAGGCTGAGCCATCAGTGCGCGTCCTCCTGATTTGCATGGGCAATATCTGCCGGTCACCAATGGCTGAGGGCATGCTCCGGCAGCGGGTGGCCGAGCGGAGCTTCCGGGTAAGAGTCGAAATCGATTCCGCCGGCACGCACGGCTATCACGACGGTGCGCCGCCTGATCCCCGCGCCCAGGCAGCGGCGGAGCGCCGCGGTTTTGACATTTCCAGGCTCCGGGCACGCCGCGTGATCGCGGCGGACTTCGAACGCTTCGACCTGTTGGTGGCCATGGACGACGACAATATCTCCGCACTGCTCGAACAGGCGAGGTCGGAACACCAGCACAAGATCCGCCTGCTCCTGGAGTTTGCCGCGGAGGAGGGGCGCCGAAACGTGCCGGATCCCTACTACGGCGGCACGCTGGGCTTCGAGCGGGTACTGGATCTCCTCGAGGAAGGCATGGCGGGCCTTCTCGACGAAGTGGAACGAATCGCCGCGCTGCGCACCACTGAGGGTGCGGGCGCGGCCGATGCGGGCGCCGACCCGGCGCCCTAGTCCTTGCTCGTTTCCCGGGGTTCCGTCGTCGCGTCCGACCAGACGGTGTGAGTGGTCGACGACCTCGGCGGCGTTGCCACGACGGGTGCCGCCGGAGCAGGTGATGCGTCGCTGGGTTCCCAGGGCAGGCGACGGTTAGTGCCACGCTCGATAAACGGCTCGGGGGCGGGCGTTGCCCGCGGTACCGGCGGGCTACTGGCAACCAGCGTCGGGCCAGCACTGGCCGGTGGCGTTGCCGCCGCCGGTCGTGCCTCTGGCCGTGATTCGGGTGGCGATTCGGGTGGCGATTCTGGCCGGTACTCTGGCCGGTACTCTGGCCGGGCGGCTGTCGGCGGCGTCACGCTCGGGTGAATCGGCGACAGCATCGGCATGGTTTCCTGATGCGGATCCGACGCGACGGTTGATGTCGGCGTCGAACTGTCCGGACGTTCCGGCTGCTCGCGTTGCTGTTGCCCGGGGGATCCGTCCCGCGTATCGCCGCGCTGGGAGTCCCGGTCGGCTCCGCCACGGCGCCGGCGATTGCGGCGCGGACGCTCTCCACTACTGTTGCGACTGCTGGCGCCTGAGTTCTCACCTGGGCTCTGGCCCTCATTCTCGCCTTGGCTGCTGATCTGGCCAGCATTCGGGCCAGCATTCGGGCCAGCATTCGGGCCGCCGCTTTGGCCACCCCTCTGGCCACCTCTTTCTCTTTGGCCACCCCTTTGGCCACCCCTCTGGCCGTCCCTCTGGCCATCCCTCTGGCCGGAGCTGCGGCTGTCGCCACCCCGGTTGTCATTGCCGCGCTGCTCATCGGCTCCAGCATCGGTCGCCTGGCGACCGTCGCCATTGCGGCCGTCAGCAGACGGGCCGTCCTGTCGGGGCGGGCGCGGCTGATTCGGATCAAACTCGCGCCGCGGCGGCCGATTGCCCCGCCTCGGTGCCGAGCGATCCCCGCCCGGTCCGCGATGCCGGCCCTGCGACCGGCCGTCGCCGCGGCCACGCTGGCCTGGTTCCGTGCGCCGCGGTGTCGCAACCGGCTGAGTTGGGGCATCGGGCTCACCGGAACCAAACAGCCAGATCTTCAGGCGGGTGAGCAAGCCTGGAGCGGCGGCGGATGTGACCGGGACTGGCGTCGCGGGAATCGGGGCTGGCGTCGAGGGCAGGACACTGGCAACTGCCGGCGCCTGCACCTTGGGTTTCACCGCTCCGATAACGTCATCGCTCTCCGGCGCCTTGTCTTCCGTCGATTCGGCCAGGAGGTAACTGGCACCGGCGTTTTCCGGGAGCGTCGTCTGGTCATCCCGTACGCGGCGCAGGGTGTAGTTGGGCGTTTGCAGTTCCGGATTGGCAACCAGCACGATTTCGAGGTTGTCGCGAGTTTCGATCGCGCGGATCCACTCCCGCTTTTCGTTCAGCAGGAAATTGGCAACATCGACAGGTAACTGCGCGATGATTTTGGCGGTGCGCTCCTTGCGGGTTTCCTCGGCCACCAGCCGCAGTACCGCCAAAGCGAGCGAATCGACGCTGCGGATATGGCCCATGCCGCTGCAGCGCGGGCAGGTCTGGTGCGCGGAGTCTCCCAGGGAAGGGCGCAGCCGCTGTCTGGACATTTCCAGGAGGCCGAATCGGGAAATTTTGCCGATCTGGACGCGTGCCCGGTCCATGCGCACGGAATCGCGCAGCCGGTTCTCCACGTCACGCTGATTGCGCTGGGGACCCATGTCGATGAAGTCGATCACGATCAGGCCGCCCAGATCGCGGAGCCGGAGCTGCCGGGCAATTTCCTCGGCGGCCTCCAGATTGGTTGCGAAGGCCGTGGCCTCGATGTCGCCGCCCTTGGTGGAGCGGGCGGAGTTGATGTCGATCGAAACCAGCGCCTCTGTGTGATCGATCACGATGCTGCCACCGGACGGCAGGTCGACCGTGTGGGAGAAAGCGGACTCGATCTGGCTCTCGATCTGGTAGCGGGTGAACAGAGGCACCGGGTCGTCATACTGGCGCAGCTTGCGCAAGTTGTGCGGCATGGCCCGCTCGACGAACTGGCGGGCCTCTTCGTAGGCCTTGCTGTCATCAATCAGGATTTCGCCGACGTCATTGGCGAGGTGGTCCCGCAGGGCGCGGATGATGGCATTGCTGTCCTGGAAGATCAGGAACGGCGCGGGACGGCCGACGACGGCACCCTTGATGGCCTCCCAGATCCCGAGGAGGTAATCCATGTCCCACTTGAGTTCTTCGGCCGAGCGGCCGACCCCGGCGGTCCGGACGATGACGCCCATGCCCTCGGGCACTTCGACGTTGTTCAGCGCCTCGCGCATCTCGTCCCGTTCCTCGTCGCTGATACGCCGGGAAACACCCCCTGCCCGGGGATTGTTCGGCATCAGGACGATGAACCGTCCCGCGAGACTGATGAACGTGGTGAGGGCGGCGCCCTGGGTGCCGCGTTCCTCCTTCTCGACCTGGACGACGATGTCCTGGCCTTCCCGGAGAACGTCGCGCATATTGATCCGGCCGTCGGAGCCTGGTTGGGTGACGAAATACTCGTGCGAGACTTCCTTTAACGGCAGGAAGCCGTGGCGGTCGGCGCCGTATTCAATGAAGGCCGCGTCGAGGCTGGGCTCGATTCGGGTGATGCGGCCTTTGTAGATGTTGGCTTTCTTTTGTTCCCGGGACTGGCTCTCGATATCAAGATCGTAAAGTTGTTGGCCATCGACCATGGCCACGCGCAACTCTTCTTCCTGAGTTGCATTGACGAGCATTCTCTTCATAGGACCCTGCATGAGCAAAGGTGCAGTTGCAGGTACCGGTGACGGTACCCGTGCCTGAACCGGTGTCTTTACAAGGGCTTCCCGGGTATGGAAGGTCAGTGCGTCGGGCACAGTACATTGCGAACAGTCTTCCGACCGCTCTGTGTCCGGATTCGAGTCTGCGGTGAGTTAGCGGTGCCTTGAGGCTTGCCACGCGTCAGATCCTCGGAATTCTTGCCTGACCGACTCTGGTTTTAAACCACACCAGCAGGAGGCCCGTTCTTGCCCGCCAGTGGCGGACCTCAACTTCGCGACCCGCGATCAGCGGGTCGCCGGAGACTGCGTAGACCGGTGCGTGGGGCTTGACAGCCGACAGCACTTGGCCTAGCAGTCGGCTACTATAGCAGCGGCAATCAGCGCCAGCAATGTAAAACAGAGGCTTAGGCCCTTGCAGCCACAGGTGATCCGGTGAACGGCGCTGTACCACGGGCAGTCCGTGTGAAGGCCGGCGAAGACGAAGCCGGACGCCGGCTCGACAATTTCCTCCTGACGCGCCTCAAGGGGGTCCCCCGGGCGCATGTCTATCGGCTCATTCGCGGCGGCGAGGTGCGGGTCAACGGTGGCCGAGTGAAGGCCAGTTATCGCCTGATTGCTGGCGACGAGGTTCGCGTGCCGCCGGTGCGGCAGCCCGACGCCGGCAATGCGCCACCCGCCGGTCGTGTGCGCGCGGACTGGATCGAGGCACTCGTCCTTTACGAGGATGACGAGCTTTTGGTGTTGAACAAGCCATCGGGGCTCGCCGTGCACGGTGGCAGCGGTATCAGCCTCGGCGCGATCGAGCTGTTGCGGGCCATTCGTGGCCCTCATGCGCAGCTTGAGCTGGCGCATCGTCTGGATCGTGACACCAGT
>CAZPNN010000379.1:0-7194 GCA_964587605.1 uncultured Chromatiaceae bacterium | reverse complement strand
TATCCCGCGTCCAGCATCCGGGTTGCTGAAGCGGCCAAGGTTATCGAGAACACTCAACGTGACGTGAACATCGCGCTCATCAATGAGTTGGCTCTCATCTTCAATCGCATGGGCCTCGACACGCTGGAAGTCCTGGAGGCTGCGGGTACAAAGTGGAATTTTCTGCCGTTCCGGCCGGGCCTGGTCGGCGGGCATTGCATCGGCGTGGACCCCTACTATCTGACCCACAAGTCGCAGGAAATGGGTTATCACCCGGAAATGATCCTGGCTGGCCGGCGAATCAACGACAACATGGGCTTGTACGTTGCTACCGAGGTAATTCGCCTGATGGTGAAGCGGGGCATGCGTCTGCCGAGTTCAAAGATCCTCGTCCTTGGAGTTACCTTCAAGGAGAACTGCCCTGACGTACGGAATACCCGGGTCGTGGACGTCGTGCACGAGCTGAAGTCCTACGGCGGGGTCGTCGACGTGTACGATCCCTGGGCCGACGCGCAGATAGTAAAGCACGAGTACGGCCTGGACATTCTCACGAAGTCCCCGGCCGCGGGCCAGTACGACGGGATTGTGCTGGCCGTTGCTCATCATCAGTTCCGTGACATGGCGCCGGAAGCCATTCATTCCTGGGGCCGGAAAGGCCACGTCCTTTACGACATCAAGAGCCTGCTCCCGGCCGACCAGGTCGACGCGCGGCTCTGAGGCTGACAAGTCATATGAAAGTACTGGTTACAGGAGCTGCCGGATTCATTGGCTCCGCAGTGGCGAGGCATTTGCTGGGGCGCGGAGATGAGGTCATCGGTCTCGATAACCTCAACGATTATTACGACGTCAACCTCAAGAAGGCGCGTCTCGCGATTTTGCAGAAGGAGCCGGGCTTCAGGTTTGTGCTGCTCGACCTGGCCGATCGTGTGGGCATGGAGACATTGTTCAAGTCTGAGCGCTTCGACCGGGTGGTGCACTTAGGCGCCCAGGCCGGTGTTCGTTACTCCATCGAGAATCCGCACATCTATGTCGACAGTAACGTGGTGGGCACCTTGAACGTCCTGGAGGGCTGCCGGCACCATGGCGTGCAGCACCTGGTGTACGCATCCACCAGTTCCGTGTACGGCGCGAACACGCGGATGCCATTCTCCGTGCACCAGAACGTTGATCATCCGTTGTCGCTGTATGCGGCCACGAAGAAGGCTAACGAACTCATGGCGCACACCTACGCGAGCCTGTACGGGCTGCCGGTGACGGGGCTCCGCTTTTTTACCGTTTACGGACCCTGGGGCCGGCCAGACATGGCCCTGTTCCTGTTTACCAGGAATATTCTTGCAGGCAAGCCCATTGACGTCTTCAACTACGGCAAGCACCGGCGTGACTTCACCTACGTGGACGACATCGTTGGTGGCGTCGTCGCGGCACTGGATCGCGTTGCCACCGGTAATGCCGGGTGGGACTCCGACAGCCCCGATCCGGCAACCAGCCGTGTACCCTACCGCCTGTACAACATTGGCAACGCACAGCCCGTCGATCTCATGCGCTACATCGAGGTGCTGGAGGAGCGCCTGGGGCGCAAGGCGGAAAAGAACCTGCTGCCTCTTCAGCCTGGTGATGTGCCGGACACCTGGGCTGACGTCGACGACCTGGTTACCGACATCGGCTACCGGCCGGCCACCCCGGTGGAGGTCGGTGTAGGTCGCTTCGTCGACTGGTACCTCGACTACCACAAGATCGCTCTCCGGAGTTGACGCATGGCGACCGATCTGCTCCAGGCACCCGCCTGGAAAGCCCTTCAGCGGCACGCCAGCACAGCCTGGCTGGCCGCGGGCGCAACCACCCTCCTCCGGGACCTGCTCGACGAGCCAGGCCGCTATGAGGCCTTCTCGCGCCAGCACGGCGACTGCCTGCTCGATTTTTCCCGTAATCGCCTCTCGACCGACACCCTGAAGCTGCTGATTGCGCTGGCCAGCGAGCGGGGTGTGCCGGCAGCAATCCAGGCGCTCTTTGCCGGCGAAACCGTCAATACCACCGAAAACCGTCCGGCTCAGCATATGGCGCTGCGGGGACCCGACAGTCCGCCACTGATGGTTGGTGGAACCGATATTCGTGTCGAAATCGCCGCTGAGCGGGAGCGGATGCTGGCCTTGGCCGACGCAATCCGTTCCGGGGCTTTCCGGGGTGCCAAAGGTGCCCGGATTCGCCACGTCGTGAATATCGGCATTGGCGGATCGGATCTGGGGCTCGTGATGGCGATCGAGGCGCTGCATGAATTCCGCACAGACGATGTGCAGATTCACTATGTTTCAAATGTCGACGGGACCCAACTGGCCGACATACTGGCCAATGCGCCGGCGGCCGAAACCCTGTTCATCATCTGCTCGAAAAGCTTCGCCACCTGGGAGACGGCCCTGAACGCGGATGCAGCCCGCGCCTGGCTCACCGGTCAGCTCGGCGAAGCGGCAGTGGCTCGCCACTTTGTCGCTGTATCCGTCAACGCCGCCGCGATGGACAAGTTTGGCATCGCCCACGCGCACCGCTTCCGGATCTGGGACTGGGTGGGCGGCCGATACTCCCTCTGGTCGTCCATTGGCCTTGCCATCGCGATCGCCGTGGGCAGCGACCACTTCCGGGAACTGCTCGCTGGTGGTCGCGAACTCGACGAGCATTTTCGTACCGCGCCTCTGGCCGACAACCTGCCCGTGCTGCTGGCACTGATCGCCGTCTGGAACCAGAATCTGCTCGGTACCTCCAGTCAGGCAATCCTGCCCTACGACGGGAGGCTGCACCGCTTTGCGGCCTACCTCCAGCAGCTGGAGATGGAGAGCAATGGCAAGGGCGTGACCCGGGACGGTCAGCCGGTGCAATGGAGCACCGGCACCGTGATCTGGGGTGAGCCGGGCAACAACGCCCAGCATTCGTTTTTTCAGCTCCTGCACCAGGGAACGGCAAATTTCTCGGCCGACTTCATCGCCCCCGTGGAAGGGTCGAGCCCGTACGCGGACCAGCACCTGGTCGGCCTTTCGAACCTGCTGGCCCAGGCGGAGGCCTTCGCCCGGGGTTACACGCTTGAAGCGGCGCGGGCAGAGCTCACGGCCAAAGGCAAGGCGCCGGCCGACGTGGCGCGGCTTGCCCCCCACAAGGTTCACTTAGGCAATCACCCCAGCAATATCCTGCTCCTGCGCCGGCTGGATCCCGGAAGCCTCGGGTTTCTGATTGCCCTCTACGAGCACAAGGTGTTTGTGCAGGCGTGCATCTGGGGCATCAACCCCTTTGACCAGTGGGGCGTGGAACTGGGTAAACTGATGGCGACGGGGATGCACGAGGCGTTGCAGAGTGCGTCGCCGGGGCCGGTGCTGCCCGGCATTGGCCATGTGATCCGCAACTGGACCCGGGACGCCTGAGACGGCCTACGGTGCCTCGTGACCCGTTTGGTTGCCTTGGCCCGGGGAGTCGCTAATCTACCCGTTCCCGTCGAACCTCAGACCTCGGACATAACCAATGAGAATAACCGTACACGGCACCGGCTACGTGGGGCTGGTGACTGGGGCCTGCATTGCCCAGGCCGGCAACCACGTCGTCTGTGTGGACATAGACCAGGCCAAGGTGGCCGCCTTAAACGCGGGCGAGATCCCGATCTACGAGCCCGGGCTTGCAGAGATCGTGCGGCGGAATCACGTCGCCGGTCGCCTGACCTTCACCACCGATGTGGCCGACGGTGTGCGCCACGGCGAACTGCAGTTCATCGCGGTCGGCACGCCCAAGAACGAGGACGGGTCGGCGGATCTTCGCCACGTCCTGACGGTGGCCGAGACCATCGGCAGGCACATGACGGATTACAAGGTGGTCGTGGACAAATCCACGGTACCCGTGGGAACGGCGGATCGCGTCCACGAGACGATTGCCGCGTCACTGGCAAAACGGAAGGCCAGCATCGGGTTCGACGTCGTCTCGAATCCCGAATTCCTGAAGGAAGGCGCCGCGGTGGCCGACTTCATGAAGCCCGACCGGATCATTATCGGCACCGAAAGTCCGCGCGCGGCCGATATGCTTCGCCAGCTCTATGAGCCCTTCAGTCGCAGCCACGACAAGCTCATCGTCATGGACGTGCGTTCGGCCGAGCTCACCAAGTACGCCGCCAACGTGATGCTGGCCACCAAGATCAGCCTCATGAACGAGCTGGCGAACATCGCCGAGCGCTACGGCGCGGACATCGAGCAGGTTCGCATCGGGATCGGCTCGGACCCCCGTATCGGCTATTCGTTCATCTACCCGGGCTGCGGCTACGGCGGTTCCTGTTTTCCCAAGGACGTGCACGCCCTCATCCGCTCGGCCGAGGAGATCGGATACGACGCCGAGCTGGTGCGGGCCGTGGACAGTGTCAACAATCGCCAGAAGCACACCCTGTTTCAAAAGATTTCGGCCCATTTTGGCGGCCAGTTAGAGGGCCGGACGTTCGCCTTGTGGGGCCTCGCCTTCAAGCCCAATACCGATGACATGCGCGAGGCGCCCAGCCGGGTGCTGATGGAAGCCCTGTGGGCGGCCGGGGCGAAAGTCCGGGCCTACGATCCCCAGGCCATGCCGGAAACTGCCCGGGTCTATGGGGCGCGCCATGACCTGACACTGTGCGAGTCCGCAGATGACGCGCTGAATGGTGCCGACGCGCTTGTTATCATCACCGAGTGGCAGGAGTTCCGCAGTCCCGACTTCGAACAGATCCGGAAGGCGCTGACGGCGCCACTAATCTTCGACGGTCGCAACCTCTACGACCCGAAAGTGCTCGCCAAGGCGGGCTTTGCCCACTACGCGATCGGCCGCGGCAAAGCGCTGCCCGTCCAGTCCCCGTAGGAGCGCCTTCAGGCGCGACGAATCAGCCATGCATCTTGTTCCAGTCATTCTCTGCGGCGGTTCTGGCACCCGCCTGTGGCCATTGTCCCGGGCGCTGTACCCCAAGCAGCTGCTCGCGCTGGCCGGCTCCGGCTCGCTTCTGCAGGACACGGTGGCCCGGCTGGCACTGTTGGCGGGGCCTGTGCAGGCCCCGGTGGTCGTCTGCAACGAGGCACACCGCTTCCTGGTGGCCGGGCAGCTTCAGGAGGCGGCCGCTGACCCGGCCCTGATCCTCGAGCCCGAAGGGCGCAACACCGCGCCCGCGGCGGCTATCGCCGCCCTGGCCGCGCGTCGCCGGGCCGGTACGGACGTGCTCCTGCTCGTGCTGCCCGCCGATCATGTCGTGCGGGATCCCGCAGCCTTTGCCGCCGCCGTGGCGCTGGCCAGACCCGCCGCGGCGTCCGGGCAGCTGGTCACCTTCGGCGTGGTGCCGACCCAGCCTGAAACCGGCTACGGCTACATCCGGACCGATCCCCGGGCGGAGGCGTCCGGAGAAGCCGGCGTGCAGCCAATCCGCGAGTTCGTGGAGAAGCCTGATTACGAAACAGCCCGGCGCTACGTCAACTCGGGTGCGTACCTGTGGAACAGCGGCATGTTCCTGTTTTCGGCGGATACTTATCTGCGGGAACTTGAGGCCCATGCCCCGGACATCGCCGCCGCTGCCGACCGCGCTCTGGCGGCGGCGAAAGATGAGGGCGGTTTCCTCACCCTGCAGCGGGACAGCTTCCACAAGTGTCGCAGGGAATCCATCGACTACGCGGTGATGGAGAAGACCAGTCACGCCGCGGTCGTGCCGCTGTCGGCAGGCTGGAGCGACGTCGGCTCCTGGGCCTCACTGCTCGACGTCAGTGACCGGGATGCCAATGGCAACGCGCTCACGGGCGACGTGGTCGCCGTGGATTGCACCAACTCCTACGTGCGGGCAGAAAGCCGGCTGGTTGCAGTCGCGGGTCTCGACGGCTGCATCGTCGTCGAGACCAGGGATGCGGTCCTGGTCGTGCCGAAAGCCCGGGCCCAGGACGTGAAGAAGATTGTCGAGGAGCTCGAGCGTCGGGACCGGCCGGAGACGAAGCTGGGTCGCGAGGTGTTCCGGCCCTGGGGCAGCTACGACAGCCTGGACGGCGCCAGCGATGACCACCTGGGCGGCTTCCAGGTGAAGCGCCTCACGGTGCTGCCCGGCGCCGTGCTTTCCCTGCAGCTGCACCACCGCCGCGCCGAGCACTGGATCGTGGTCAGCGGCAGGGCCCGGATCACCCGCAACGACGAGGTCTTCGACCTGGCCGTGGGCGAGCACACATTCATTCCTTTGGGCGCGAAGCACCGCATCGAGAATCCGGGCACCGACACGCTGCGCATCATCGAAGTCCAGGTGGGTGACTACCTGGGCGAGGACGACATCGTGCGCTTCGAGGATCGTTACGGCCGCCAGGGCCGGACGGATTAGGGCCGGACGGATTGAAGTGCCGGACGGACTGAAACCGGTGTCGACCAACAAGCCCACCGCGCCCGGTTCCCCGCTGACCTGCTTCAAGGCCTACGACATCCGGGGCCGGGTGCCCGACGAGCTGAACGAGGACGTGGCCACCCGCATCGGGCGCGCCTACGCCGAGTACGTGCGCCCGGGCACCGTGGTCGTCGGGGAGGACATGCGACTCTCCAGCCCGGCGCTGGCCGACGCCCTGGCCAGGGGCCTCACTGGGGGTGGCGCCAACGTGCTCCGAATCGGGATGTGTGGCACCGAGGAGGTCTACTTCGCCACGTCCCACCTGAAGGCCGGTGGCGGCATCATGGTCACCGCCAGCCACAACCCGGCCGACTGGAACGGCATGAAGCTGGTCCGGGAGGGTTCCCGGCCAATCAGCGGGGACTCGGGCCTGAACGAGATCCAGGCGCTGGCCGAGGCGGGCAGGTTTGCCCCGGTCGTGGCGCCCGGCCGGAGCGCCCCCGCCGCACCGTTTCGCGCCTACCTGGACCACCTGCTGGGCTACGTCGATGTGGGTGCCCTGGGGCCCCTGAAGGTGGTCGTGAACGCCGGTAATGGCGGGGCAGGGCATGTGATCGACGGCCTCGAGCACCGCCTGCCGTTCACCTTCGTCAAGCTTCAGCACGAGGCCGACGGCACCTTCCCCCAGGGCGTGCCCAACCCGCTGCTGCCCGAAAACCGCCGGCTCACGAGCGAGGCCGTGCGGGCCCAGGGGGCGGATATGGGGGTCGCCTGGGACGGGGACTTCGACCGCTGCTTCCTCTTCGACGAGCGCGGCGAGTTCATCGAGGGCTATTACATCGTGGGGCTGCTGGCCCAGGCCATGCTCGCGCAAGCTCAACTGG
>CAZPNN010000378.1:0-6544 GCA_964587605.1 uncultured Chromatiaceae bacterium | reverse complement strand
ATAGAAATCAGGATGTTGCACCTTTGAGGTCGAAATTTGGGGAAGGTTAAGGAAATTCTGTTGATGCCGGACCGGGGAAGGCCTGTATTTACAGCGCTTTGCCCAGTCGGTTCTGGGCTAACTCGCATGCATGAACTCCAGGCAAGCGAAATACCCCTGTCTACTCGCTGTACGATGCTCTCGTCAGCATCAACGTCCCGAACGACAAGGCCCGGGCTGTGGTTGATGCGATGGAGCGTGACATGGCAACAACAATCGCGACGAAATCGGATTTGCAGCTCCTTCGTTCCGAGCTGCATCAGGAGTGCGCGCTGATCCGCAAGGATATGGAGATCATGGCCACGACGATATCCACCAACATCATCGTGCGCACGGGATCCATGCTGGTCGTCGCGATCGGCCTGCTGTTCGCCGCTCTGAAGCTGACGTGACCGGCCCGACTTCCGCGCCCTCACCTCGCCGCAGTAACACTCTTCAGGTCCGCCGCATCCACCAGCTCGCGCACGCGCTGCGGGTCACCGCGCACGCGCACGACGGGGTGCTCGGCGAGCCGGCTGTCGAAGTCGATCGTCACGTCGTGATACGCCACACCCTTTTCATCGTAAGCGGCTACCCGCGCACGGCCGGCACTGGTCGTGTAGGGCTCACCCTCGCGGGGCCCGGCCGGCGGCGCCTCGAACGAGAGCTGGAAGCTCGCCGCGGAATCACGTTCCGCGTCGGCCGCGATCCGTTCCGACGTTGCCTCCATCTCGCCAAATCCCATGAGCGCGGACTTCTGCTGCATGAGCTTTTCGGTTTCGATGTTGATGGTCTCGATGTCGCCGAAGCGCTGGGCGGCGACCGCCTTCTGGACCCGCTCCATGTTGGCGTTGATCTTCTCATCGAGCGCAGCGATGGCGGCCTGGTTTTTCGCCTGCATTTCCTGGCTCTTCTTCATCATGTCGGTGTACCCGGCGACCGCCTGGTCCTGCCGCTCCTGCCGCCCCTGATCCAGCGTGAACTGCCGGCTGAAGCCGCGCCGGAACGGCTGGCCTTCTGAGCCCTCGCAGAGCGTCGGCATCGCGCCGGTCTTCGGGCTGTCGCTGAACGTCCAGCCGGCGGGTGCCGCTGGCGCAACCTTCAAGAACAGCGCGTACGAATCGGCGTACACCTTCTGCTCGGCGGCAGTGGCGGGGCGCGCCACGCAATCGCCATCGGCGCGCGCCAACGGCGGGGAGAGCAGGCCGGTCAATGCTGCGGCGGCCAACACCGCGCGCAAGCCCGTGTGGTTCATCGGGATCCTCCGTTTCGCAAACTCAGCTTCGCGTTCCCGTGGCGGACGGCCTAGTGTGCGCCCGGCGGGCCCGTGCGGGAAGCGGAGCCTGCGGCGGCGGAGCAGACACACCCGGCCGGCATGTGTTGCGTCCTGCCCGAAATCGGCGTTCTATTTGCCGCGCTCAAGCTGACCTGACGCGCTGATCGGCCAGCACGTCGATCGTTTGCGTGGGGGCAATAATTCCGCTAGCGCAGCAACTGCGCCTGCAGCGGCAGGTGCCGCAGCCGGCGCCCCGTGGCGGCGAAGACCGCGTTGGCCACGGCGGGCGCGAGCGGCGGCACGCCGGGCTCGCCGAGCCCGCCCAGTTTCGCGCCGGAGCGGATGAATTCCACCCGGATGCCTGGCGTGTCGGCGAGCCTCAGCATGGGGTAGTCGTGGAAATTGCTCTGCACCACGCGCCCGTTTTCGATCGTGATTTCGCCAAACAGCGCGGCCGACAGGCCGAACACGATGCTGCCCTCGATCTGTGCAGCGGCAGCGTCCGGGTGAATGGCCAGGCCGCAGTCGACCGCCGCGCAGACCTCGTGGACCTTTAACTTGCCGTCGGCCGTCACCTCGACGTCGGCCACTTCGGCCACGATGGAGCCGAACGATTCCACCAGCGCGATGCCCCGGCCACGGCCCTCGGGCAGCGGCGTGCCCCAGCCGGCGAGCTCGGCGGCCTTGGCGAGCACGGCGAGATGCCGCGGCGAGTCTGTGAGCGCCTGGCGCCGGAATTCCAGCGGATCCTGCCCCGCCGCGTGGGCGAGTTCGTCCATGAACGACTCGACAAAAAAGCCGTGCTGCGAGTGGTTGACCGAGCGCCACGCGCCGAGCGGGACATGCGAGCCGTGCTTGCTCGAGTCGAGCGCGAGATGTGGAATGGCATAGGGTGGCCGGCCAGCCGTCCGGTCGTCGGGGCCACCGTACCGCGCAGCCCAGGCGACCAGGCGGCCGTCGCCATCGAGGCCTCCCCTGAGCTGCGCGACCACGGCCGCACGGTAGTGGTCGTGCTGCAGGTCTTCCTCGCGGCTCCAGATCAGCTTGACGGGAGCGGGCGCGACGGCGCGGGCGATGCGCACCGCCTGCGCGACGAAGCCGAGGGCGCCAGGCAGGCGCCGCCCGAAGCCGCCGCCGAGCAGCTGGTTGTGAAACGTCACCTGCGAAGGCTCGAGCCCGGCCGCCTCGGCCGCGACCTTGCGTGCCGACAACGGATCCTGCACGCCAGACCAGACCTCGCAGCGGCCGTCGGCGAGCCGCGCCGTGGCGCTCATCGGCTCCAGCGTGGCGTGGGCGAGGAAGGGCACGCGGTATTCCGCATCGATCACGCGGGCGGCCGTGGCCAGCGCCTGCTCGCCGTCGCCTTCGCGCGCATCGGACTTCAGGCCGTCGCCGCCGAGCGCGGCCCGTTGTGCGTCGAGGATGCTGGCACTCGTGGTTGTGCCGTTCCCGCCATCGCCGAACTCAGGCTCGAGCGACCGCACGGCCGTCAGTGCCTGCCAGTAGCCGTCGGCCACCACCGCCACCGCGTCGTCGAGCCTGACGGCTGCCTTCACGCCGGGCAGGGCTTCCACCGCGGCCGTGTCGACGGCATCCAGCGTGCCGCCGAAGACCGGCGCGGCGCGTACCGCGGCGTACAGCATGCCGGGCAACGCCACGTCAACGGCGTACCGGGTTGTACCGACGACCTTGCCCGGGATATCGAGGCGCGGGATCGACGTGCCGATGAGCGTGTACGCCTCGCGTGGCTTCAACTCCGGGTGTACCGACAGCGGCAGGCGCGCCGCCGCCTCGATCAGCAGGGCCCGGGCGGCGGCCCCGGCCACCTGCATGCCGTACCGGCCCGTGCCGCGCACGCTCGAGCTGCCGCCGGTGACCTGCAGCCCCGCCCACTGGGCCACCTTAAAGGTTGCGTAGTCGAAGCCGCGGCCGAGGGGCTTCGGGATGTCAAACGGCAGGAAGCCGCGCAGCAGGTGCGCGTTCGCGAACGCATCCAGAGCGGGCGCCTCTTCGCTGCGGACCAACCCCCAGTCGGCATCGAGTTCCTCGGCCAGCATCATGGCGAGCGCGGTGTGCGCACCCTGGCCCATCTCGCAGTGGGGGATGACGACCGTGGCGAGGTTGTCCGGCGTCAGCTTCAGCCACACCGTGAGCCACGACGCCTCACCGGCGGCTTCCGGCACCAGGCCGAAGCGGTTCGGCGCGAACACGAGGCCCGCGACGCCGAGCGCGAGCCCGCCGCCCGCGAGGCCGCCGGCCGTTATGAAAACGCGTCGGGTCCACTTGCCCACCGGCCCACTCCTGGTCAATCGTCAGCGATGATACCCGCCGCGCCCGTCGTGTCCGAAGCCGGGCACGCCCCGTTCATCGGAGCTGCGGCATCACGCGCTCTGTTATCACCCGCAACGCCTCAAACGGCTCCTCGAACACCCGCAGCGCCAGATCGGTGAGCCCGGCCCGCGCCATTGCCCGATAGCGCTCGACCTCGCGGTCGATGGCGTTGAAGTCGCCCGCCGAACTGACGGCATCGATCAGCCGTTGCACCAGGTCGGGCGGCACGTCCTTGATGTTGCCGGTCTTCGTGACGCCCGCCAGCTTATGTCGCATTGCTCGTCAGGCCAACCTGTGGTGGCGATCGGGCGAGCCTGATGACTCTTGATCCGGAAGACCTTATAAGGGAAAGCGTAAGAAGGATGCAGCGCCGGGCGCGTGACCCGGTCAACTGCAGTCGCTCCGTAAATCCAAACTTAAACCTGGGGAATCAACCATGAAGAAGTATCTGCTGACCGCAGCCGTCCTGGTGCTGCTCGCCACCGGCGCCGAGGCGGCGACCACCTACGTCCTGAACAACATCACCTATGTCAACAGTTTTGCCGGCAATCCGGTGGGCTGCCTCGGCTGCGGTACCGGCACTGCCGTGGACGATGGCGCGGGCAACATCACCCTCACCGGGCTTGGCTGGTCGTTCGCTGGTGGTGGCAACAGCTACTCGGCGAGCATCGCCGGCACGACCACGCTGGCCGCGGGAACGACGCTGCTGAACTCCGGCGGCAGTTGCACGTACGTGTCGGGCACGAATGTCTGCGACCCGGCAAGCATCCGCTCGGGCTGGGGCCAGTCGGTCTTTTACACCGGTATCGCCAGCGACAATGCGACCTCCTGCGTTAACGACCGCTGCCGCGTGGATCTGTTGCTGAGTGGCAGCACCCTGACGATGGAGATCAAGCGCGCCCTGTCGGAGAGCGCCACGTCGGCCTCCTTCCAGAAGCTGACGTTCACCTTTGCCGCCATCCCGGTGCCGGCCGCCGTCTGGCTGTTCGGCTCGGCCCTGGGAATTCTGGGCCTTGCCCGCCGCAAGCTCGGCTAAGCATTACCACCTGACAGGAGCATGCACATCATGCGTATCAAGACATTACTAAGTGTCCTCGCTCTCTGCGCCGCGTCGGCCTCGGCCAACGCGGCGCTGCTGGGCCGGGATCTCAACGGCAGCGCGGGCAGCTTCGAGGCGTACTACGACACGACACTCGACGTCACCTGGCTTGCCGACGCCAATCTCGCGATGACCAACACCTTCGGCGTAGCCGGGATCAACGCCCAGGGGCGAATGACCTGGCCGACGGCGAACGCGTGGATCACGGCGATGAACGGCGCGAACTACCTTGGCGTGAGCAGCTGGCGTCTGCCGGCGATGTTTGACATCAACAACGACGGTTGCACGGTCAACTCGCTGGCCAGCTTCAACGGCGGCGACTGCGGCTACAACCCGGTGAGCGTGGGGCCCCAGGCCTCGGAGATGGCGTCGCTCTTCTACGACACCCTCGGTAACCTCGCGTTCTTCAATACCAGCGGCGGGATCCAGCTTGCACAGCTCGGTATCCAGAACATCGGTCCCTTTCAGAACCTGGGCAACACCCTGTACTGGTACGGGCTTCAGACCACCACCAATAGCGGCGGCGTCGACCAGGGCTTGCCCGCGCTGAACGCCTGGTACTTCGGCATGCCCTCGGGGGCGCAGCGCCCCCAGGACAAGCTGGACCCGTCCCTGACGGCCTGGGCAGTGTTCAGCGGCGACGTCTCCGTGATCCCGGTGCCGGCTGCGGTCTGGCTGTTCGGCTCCGCACTGGGCGTGCTGGGATTCTCGGTGCGTCGCAAGTCTTAAGGCTCCGTCGCCCGCATCTGAAGCGGGTGCCGGCGGGGGCCAGGAGATGACTCCTGGCCCCTGCGGTGGCCGTAAAGATCGTCCACTGTGGGACACTCGGCGGGTGGCTCGGACACTCTGGAGTCTGTTGATCATACCGGCGCTGGCCTACGCCACGCTCGCCGCGCTGCTGTTCTTTTTCCAGGACCGCCTGGCCTACTACCCCCAGATGGGCCGCGACCTCGAGCTGGATCCCCGCGACTACGGTCTCGATCACACCCCGCTCACGCTCCGCACCACCGATGGTGAACGCCTCGACGCCTGGTTCGTCCCGGCGCCGCAGTCGACCGCGGTCGCGCTGATTTTCCACGGCAATGCCGGCAACATGACCCAGCGCCTGGACACCGTCGCCATGTTCCACCGGCTGGGCTACGGCGTGCTGATCTTCGATTACCGCGGCTACGGCCGCAGCACCGGGCGCCCGTCAGAGGAGGGCCTGTACCGCGACGCCATGACGGCGTGGGATTACCTCACCCGTGAGCGCGGCATCGCGCCCGGGCGGATCGTGCTGTTCGGCGAATCCCTGGGCGGCGGTGTGGCGGCCTGGCTCGCGGCAAGGGTAGATTGCGGCGCGCTGGTGCTGGCCTCGTCGTTCACCTCCGCACCCGAGCTCGCCGCCGATGTGTACCCCTGGTTGCTGCCGGGATGGTTGCCCACGAGGGGGCTCATTCGCCTGCGCTACGACAGCCGCGCCGCGCTCGCGAAAGTAAGCTGCCCGGTGCTGGTCGCCCACAGCCCGGACGACGACATCATCCCGTTCCGGCACGGGCAACGGCTGTACGAGGCGGCACCGGAGCCCAGGGCCTTTCTGCAAATGGCGGGCGGGCACAATGAGGGATTCATATTCGTGCTCCCGGCGTGGGTCGAGGCGCTCGGCGCGTTTCTCGGCAGGCACGTGCCGCCGGCTGGCTGACAGCCTGAAACGGAATCCGTATGTACTTTGGCGAAAGACTGAACAGCATTACCCATCTCGTCGGCGCTGTCTTTGCCCTGGTTGGCCTCGGCGCCCTGTTGACGGTCAGCATCCAGCACCGGGATCCGTGGATGATTGC
>CAZPNN010000377.1:0-2791 GCA_964587605.1 uncultured Chromatiaceae bacterium | reverse complement strand
CGCTGACGTGCTGATCTGGGTGACCTCCCAGATCGTCGGTGCCCGGAACGCCGGACTGCCCACTTCGCAACTGGTCGTCGCCACGCCCTACGACATCCTGAAGTACATCGGGCGCGGCACTTCCCGACACGATTACGCACGGTTGCGCGGCGCGCTCGACCGTCTGCACCGTTTCTCCTGGCTGAACGAGTGGCGGGGCGGCAGCGATTCGAACGGCAGACCGCTGGGTGTGGAACTGACCCTGCCGGACTGGCTGTACCAGACGCTGCTCGAACCCCGGCAAGCGCTGCGCATCGACCCGGCCTACTTCCAGCTCACCGGTCGAATTGAGCGCTGGCTGTACCGCCTGGTGCGTAAACACGGCGGTCACCAGCCTGGTGGCTGGCGCTTCGATTTCGAGTACCTGTACCGGAAGTCGGGCAGCAGTGCCCGGTACACACCTCCGAAGGCAGGGGTCAGAGGTTCGAATCCTCTCGGGCGCGCCATCTAAACCTGGGTCGTGCGGTTGAGTTCCAGCGGATGGGACCTGGATGCCGGATTGCGACAAGGGGGAGCGACCGACAGCCGGGTCGCCTGCGCCATGGATTCATTCCCAGCCAGGCTGCATCCATCCACCCTGCCGCTCCGTAGAGGGGGATGAACGGGCTGTCCCGCCCACTGTGCCACCCAAGGAGCAACCACCATGTTGAGGACAATAGCGCTGACGGCACTCGCCGCAGCTTTACCGATGGTCGCCGCGGCGTCCAGCCATCGCGAGGCCCCGAATATCACCCGCTTCCCCACCGTCGACTCGACGGACTTCTATCTGTTCAATTCCTACGAGGCCGGGCGCCAGGACTACGTCACGATCCTCGCGAACTACATACCGCTGCAGGCCGCCTATGGTGGCCCCAATTACTTCGCCATGGATCCGGCGGCGCTCTACGAAATCCACATCGAGAACGATGGGGATGCCGTGGAGGACCTCACCTTCCAGTTCCGTTTCCGCAATACCCTCGGCAACGGGAACCGCGGACTCAGCCTCGACATCGGCCCCGCCGGCCAGCAGCAGTCGATCGCGGTGCCGCTGAAGAACATCGGCGGCGTATCCGCACAGAGCAGCGCCGCCCTGAACTTCAACGAAAGCTACACGCTCACACTCGTTCGCGGCGACCGGCGCCGGGGCCAGCCCGCTGCCGTCAGCAACGCGACGTCCGGGGCCACGACCTTTGGCAAGCCCTTCGACTTCGTCGGCACGAAGACCTTTGGCAGCGTGCAGGACTACCGCACCTACGCCGAGAGCTTCATTCAGCCGATCTCGATCCCCGGGTGCGGCCAGCCCGGCCGCGTCTTCGTCGGCCAGCGGGCCGAAGGCTTCGCGGTGAATCTGGGCCGGGTGTTCGACCTCGTGAACCTGGTGCCGATCGAGGGCGATAGCGCCCCCGGCGCCAGTGACGGCGGCGGCTTCCCGGGCGGCATCCGCCAGTCCGCGGACAACAACGTCATTGGGGACGCCAACATCACGACGATCGCCCTCGAGGTGCACAGGCAGTGCCTCACTGGTGCCGGCAACGGCGTGATTGGCGGCTGGACGACGGCGAGCCTACGGCAGGCGCGCATCCTGAACCCGGAAGCAACCTTCACCAAACCCGACGTCAATGGCGGTCCGTGGACGCAGATCTCCCGGCTTGGCATGCCTCTCGTGAACGAGATCGTGATCGGCCTGCCTGACAAGGACCGCTTCAATGCCAGCCCCCCGAAGCGCGACGGCCAATTTGCGAAGTACGTGACGAATCCGGCGTTCCCGGCACTCCTTGACGTCCTGTTCCGCGATGCCGTCAACAGCACGCTGGGCACGCAGATCCCGAACCTCGCTCCGCAGAACTTCCCCCGCAACGACCTGATCGCCGCCTTTCTCACCGGCTTCCCGGGCGTCAATCAGCTGAAGACCGTCACGGCTTCTGAGATGCAGCGGCTGAACACGGGCATTCCCGCCCGGCCCGCTGCGGAGCAGAGCAACTTCGGCGTGGCCGGCAACGACCTGGCCGGTTTCCCGAACGGACGGCGCCCGGGCGACGACGTGGTCGACATCGAGCTGCGGGTGGCGATGGGCGCGCTTTGCTATCCCATCCCCGTCAACGGGACACCGACCAACCTCGGGCTCTGCAGCCCCGCCAATGCGGCGGTCGGCAATGTGCCCTTCACGGATGGCGCACCGGTATCTGCTGCAGATTTCGATAACGCCTTCCCGTACCTGCGCACGCCGACTCCCGGCGCCACCAACTGACGCGCACCGCCAAGCAGAGGATATCCAACCATGCGTAACCAGTACTTCCTTCCGGCTCTGGCCGTCGCCCTCGCCGCAGGCCTCTCGGCCTGCGGCGGGGGCGGCAGCCCGGGCGGCAACACAGCCCCGGCCATCAGTGGGTTCAGCGATACGAGCCTGGATCAGGACACGAGCTCAGCGCCCATCCGGTTCATGGTGCAGGACGCAGAAACACCGCCGGACGCGCTGACCATCAGCGTCGAGTCCTCGGATCCGGCCCTGCTGCCGCCGGCCGGGCTGCTTGTCAGCGGAAGCGGCGGCAACCGCAGCCTGGTCGTCACACCGGAGCCCGACGCCACCGGCACGGCGACGGTGACCGTCCGGGTCCGGGATGCGGCAGGCCGGGAGACGGTCCGCAGCGCCCGCGTCAGCGTCAACCCGGTGCTGGTCCCCTTCAGCGGGCTTGCCGCTGGCGCCTTCGGGCTGGCGGAGACCGACGAGCCGAGACCCGTCAGGGGCTTCACGGTCACCGCTGACGTCGACGAC
>CAZPNN010000376.1:0-3060 GCA_964587605.1 uncultured Chromatiaceae bacterium | reverse complement strand
CAGGCTCGCCTCGCCATCGTAGTAGTTGTAGATGGTGACGTTTGCGGTGCCGGTATTCGCGTTGACGAGGTCGAGCGTCGTGACGGCCGACGCTGATTGTGTCATAGCCATGGTTGCGACGACAGCCAATCCAATGACGAGTGCCCGAAGCGACTTCATGATTCTTTCTCCCTTGATTGATGCTCGATTGGAGACGCTTGAAACAGTCTTCGCCAGTCGATGCTGCCGACATCTGACAGCCGAAGCGCAATCCCCCGGCCGCGACCGGGTTTTCTTTTAATCCTAGGAGTCTTGCGCCGGCGCGTCTACCCGGCGCAAATGGCCCGCATCAGACTAGGGCAGGGCATTTGTCATAATGGCGCCTGCCCCCAAGTTCGCGCAGCGTATCGCGTTCGGTCATGAACCCTGCCGGGTTCTCCGGAGACTTTCTGTTGTGAGTCGGGCCGCCAATGCTACGGGCACGGGCCTCGGCCTCGTAGCCCATCCCGATGGCGAGCGCCACTTCCGAAATGAGATCGCCGGTGTGGACGGGCGTGGAAGATTGACCACATTGGTGCTTAAACAGGCGCCGAATGGTGACCAGGTCGCCTGTGCATTCACCGCGGCAGCGCGTAAGCCACGATGTAGTCGGACACGTTGCGGAAGCCTGTCACGATGTGACCACCGGCTGCGACCACGACGTACTGCCTGCCATCGACTGCATAGGTCATCGGCGTGGCCATTGCCGATGCCGGCGTGCTGACCTCCCAGAGCTTGCGGCCCGTGTCGATGTCGAACGCGCGGAACTTGTCGTCCGCGCTTGCCCCAATGAAAACCAGGCCGCCGGCCGTGACGGTCGGGCCGCCGGCGAGCGGTGTGCCGAATGGCAAAGGTATTGGCACAGGCATCAGCCGTTCGAGAGTGCCAAGCGTGAAGCGCCACTTCGTGCGGGTGTCACCCGAGAGATCGAGCGCTGCAAGCTCGCCCCAGGGCGGTGGAGTGCAGGGCGAGAACAGCGGTGACAGAACCGGGCCGAACTGAAACGCATAGGGCGTACCCGCCATGGCCGTTGGTGGTCCCATCGGGCCGAGTCGGGGCTGATTCATTTCTTCGGGCGTGACGTCCGCCGTGCGTTTCAGCCGCACATAGATTGGTGCCTGCGAGATGGGCAACACCAGCAAGGAACGCTCAGGATCGAAGGCCGCACCGCCCCAGTTGCTGGCCGAAGCGGTCAGCAGCGTACCCGCGAAACTCGGTGGTTCATACAGGCCAGCACGGCCGAAGGCAGCAAGCTTGCGGCGACAGGCCACCTGGTCGAACAGCGTGAAACCCCAGGCATCTGCGGCCGTATACTTCAGGTTACCGAGTGGTGCAGGTCGCGTCGGAAACGGCTGTGTTGGCGACAGCACCTCACCCGGGACGCCATCTGTGGGCACGGGCCGCTCTTCCACCGGGAATACCGGCTGGCCAGTTTCCCGGTGCAGGACGAAGACCAGTCCCTGTTTCGTCAGCTGGATGACCACCGGCAACTTCTTGCCGTTGCGCTTAAGGTCAACGAGGATGGGCTGCGCCGGCAGATCCAGATCCCACACGTCGTGGTGGACGATCTGGAAATCCCAGGCAACGCTGCCATCCGACGCGTGAAGCGCCACCACCGAGTTCGCGTAGCGATTGTCGCCGGGCCGATGTCCGCCGAAATTGTTCGGCGCCGCTGTCGCCGTGGGCAGGAAAAGCAGGCCGCGTTCGGGGTCGGCGGACATCATGCTCCAGACATTGGCTCCACCGGTCTGTGCCAGTGCCTCGCGGGTCCAGCCCAGTGCCGCGGGGTCTGCCGCCTGGTGCGGGAGCGGATCGAACTTCCAGCGCAAGGCGCCCGTGCGGGCGTCGAAAGCCCGCACCTCGCCGTAGGGACTGTCCGCGCGCCAGAACTTGGCGTTGTCGGATGAGCCGAGCACCACCAGATCGGCGATGGTCACCGGCGGTGCCGAGAACTGGACATCGCCTTCCTTGAGGTTGGGGGAGTCCTCGAAGATGTCCGGACCGACATCCACCGCACCGCTGGTACCGAAGCCGGCGCACGGCCTGCCGTTCAGCGCGTCGAGCGCGATCAGCCGCAGGTCCTTGGTGGAGGTAAAGATGCGGTGCCTGCAGGCGGCGCCAGCCGTCGTGCCGACGTCTTCCCAGTAGGCCACGCCCCGGCACAGGAACTTGTTTCCCACCGGTCCCAGGCGAATCTGCGGATCGTAGACCCAGCGTTCCTTGCCGGTCGTCGGATCCAGCGCGATGACCCGGTTCATTGCCGAACACAACACCAGCGACTGGCCGGCCGTCTCCGGCAGCAGGATCGGCGTGACGTTCAACGCCGCAAGTGGCCGGTGTTCCGGATGGCGTTCGATGTCGCCGGTGCGATAGCTCCAGGCGAGTTCAAGGGACGCTACGTTGCTGCGGTTGATGAATCCGAGTGAGGAATAATGGGAACCGCCTGGGCTGCCGCCATAGTGCTGCCAGTCGTCGCGGTCGGCCGCCTGCGTTGTCGCGTGGCCCGGAACCAGCAACAACAGGGCGCCGAGGAACCAAACTTTCCGGGTGGTTCGTCTTGCAGTCCTGAGCAGCATTACGCCAGTCCCCTTCCGGGCAAGCCGTGCAAAAGTTTGGTTTTCTTCACAGTGACTCGCGCACGGCATTCTAGACCCGCGCCAGCCGCTCTGGCACGATGGGTGGCAACAGTTCACTAGCCTGGTCCGTCCCGCGCAACGCTACCATTCTGCTTCATCACTCAGTGGAGATGCATATGACCAATATTCTCTTGTGGTTTCGAGCGCTCGGGATTTTCGTACTGATGATCGGCGTGCCGGCCTCGCGAGTCGCTGCCCAGGACGTCGCTGCAATGGCGAAGTGGTCGGCTTACACGGTGGTCCACTACAAGGTCGTCGGCGAGTATTCGGGCTTGACGCCGGTGCTGGCCGCCCAGGGCCTGAATCACCAGGCGAAGGTAACCGACCGCGTTGAGTTCGAGTTGGACTGGAACCAGCAGGAGTTCAAGCTCGTTGGAACACCGAGGATCCGGAACTTTCCGTCGCA
>CAZPNN010000375.1:0-4559 GCA_964587605.1 uncultured Chromatiaceae bacterium | reverse complement strand
TGCTGCGCAAGCTGGTGGGCAGCGCCCTGAAAGTGCCGAGCGCGGCCGTGACCGGCGGCCGGGCGCAGCTGCTCGGCGAGTCCACGGCCATCGAAAGCCTGCGCCAGACCATCGGCAAGGTGGCGCGCAGCCAGGCGCCGGTGCACATCACGGGCGAGTCGGGCACCGGCAAGGAACTCGTCGCCCGCATGATCCACGAGCAGGGCGCCCGGGCGGACGGGCCGTTCGTGCCGGTGAACTGCGGCGCGATACCGGGTGAGCTCATGGAGAGCGAGTTTTTCGGCCACCGCAAGGGCTCGTTCACCGGCGCCGTCATCGACAAGACGGGCCTGTTCCAGTCCGCCGAGGGCGGCACGCTGTTCATGGACGAGATCGCCGACCTGCCGCTGCCGATGCAGGTCAAGCTGCTGCGGGTCATCCAGGAAATGACCGTGCGCCCGATCGGCCAGACCGCCGAGGTGCCGGTGGACGTGCGGATCCTGTCCGCCACCCACAAGGACCTGCGGGCGCTGGTGGCGAGCGGGCAGTTCCGCGAAGACCTCTACTACCGGATCAATGTCATCGAATTGCGGGTGCCGCCACTGCGCGACCGTGGCCACGACACACTGCTGCTGACCGCCCACATCCTGCGGCGGCTGTCGGCCAGCCTGGGCACGCCGGCGCCGGCACTCACGCCGGAGGCGCGGGCGAAGCTCTCGGGCTACCGCTTCCCGGGCAACGTCCGCGAACTGGAGAACATGCTCGAGCGGGCCGTGGCCCTGTGCGGCGGCGCGATCACCGCGGACGATATCCAGATCCACCAGGCCGCGCCTGTGGGAGCGCCTGTAGGAGCGCCTTCAGGCGCGATCCCCAGCACGACGACTCCCGCAACGCCCCCCCTGCTCGGTGACCGGCTCGACTCGGTCGAGCGCGAGACCATCCTCGCCGCCCTCAAGGACCACCGCTATAACAAGACGGCGACCGCCCGCACGCTGGGCCTGACCCTGCGGGCCCTGCGCTACCGGATGCAGAAGCTCGGACTCGACTGACGCGGAACGTCACAAAGTGACGCGCCGCGTCCCCTTCGCGCAGCGGCAACGGAAGGCTTATGTTGCACCGCTCGATGTCCCGCGGGTGCACCCAGGCGTTTTATCTCAGCCAATCAACGGGATGGACGCCGGACTCTGGCCGCTGGCATGGAACCTGCAAAGAAAGCTCGCAGGCTTCGGCCGCAACGTGTTCCGAATTCAGACCCCTCAATTTTTAAAAGGAGACCAAGGCAATGACCAAGAACCTTCAAAAGGGCTTCACGCTCATCGAGTTGATGATCGTGGTGGCCATCATCGGCATCCTGGCGGCCATCGCGATCCCGGCCTACCAGGACTACACGATCCGCGCGCAGGTCACGGAAGGCCTGACCCTGGCCGGCGCCGTGAAGTCGGGCGTGGCCGAGTCCTTTGCCAACACCGGCAACTGGCCGGCGGACATTGCGAAGGCCGGCGGTGAAATCGGCAACGAGCCGTCCGGCAAGTACGTCTCGATCATCGAAGTCGTCGACGGCACGATCACGATCACCTACGGTTTGGACTCCAACGATGTAATCGATACCATGACGCTGGCCCTGCAGCCGATGCTGAGCACCAACAATGACGTGGTCTGGCTTTGCGGCTATTACACGGCTGCCGACGCTGCGGGCGGCCTGACCGACACGGACGCCGCTGGCACGGCTTCTGGCTCCGCCGTCGCTGGCACGAACATCACGGAGAAGTATCTCCCCACGTCCTGCCGCGACGACACCTAGTAGTCGCCCGGTACTGAGAGTCACTAGCCTCAAGGAAGGCCCCTGCCGAAAGGCAGGGGCCTTTTCTTTTGGGAAATCAGCCAAAGTGGCGAATTGACCGGTTGCGCCGGCCCCCGAACCTCAGTAAGACTACACTTGTATAAACGCGGGCCAGGGTTGGCGCCGCGTGAGGTAGCGCGCGCAAGGAGCCTATGGCCGTTTCCGCCACCAATTCAGCCTTGAGCGGCCTGTCCCGCCGGCTGGTTCAGGACGCCCTGATCCCGGAAACCGAGGTCATCCTGGCCCTCAAGGGCGCCCAGGCCCAGCGCATCAGCCTGGTGGCCTACCTGGTCGGCCGGCAGATGGTGGACCCCCGCAAGATCGCCGTGGCCGCCGCCACCGAGTTTGGCGTGCCCCTCTTCGACCTCGATGCCATGGACCTGGACATGGAGGCCGTCAAGTCCGTCGACCAGCGCCTGCTGGCCAAGCACCAGGTGCTGCCACTGGTGCTCCGCGGCAAGCGCCTGTTCCTCGGCGTGTCCGATCCCACCGAGCTCGCCGCCATCGACGAGATCAAGTTCCAGTCGGGCCTGCGCGTGGACCCGATCATTGTCGAGCAGGACAAGCTCGCGGCGATGGTCCACAAGGCGCTGGAGGCGGTCGACACCTCCATGGCCGCCTTCAGCGAGGACGACTTCGACCTGGAAAGCCTCGAGGTGTCCGGTGGCGACGATGAACTGGTCGGCGACGACGTCGCCCGCGACGACGTCGAAGACGCGCCGGTGGTGCGCTTCGTAAACAAGATCATGCTCGACGCGATCAAGCGCGGCGCGTCGGACATCCACTTCGAACCCTACGAAAAGACCTACCGCGTGCGGACCCGCCTGGACGGCGTGCTGAAGCAGGTGGCATCGCCGCCGCTGGCGCTGTCCAACAAGGTCACGGCGCGCCTCAAGGTGATGTCACGGCTCGACATCGCCGAGCGTCGCGTGCCGCAGGACGGCCGTATCAAGCTGCGCCTGTCGAAGAACCGCGCGATCGACTTCCGGGTGAATTCCTGCCCCACCCTGTTCGGCGAAAAGGTCGTGCTGCGTATCCTGGATCCGATGGCCGCCAAGCTCGGCATCGAGGTGCTGGGCTACGAGGACTTCCAGCGCACGCTGTACTTAGACGCGCTCACCCGACCGTACGGCATGATCCTCGTCACCGGCCCCACGGGCAGCGGCAAGACGGTGTCCCTGTACACCGGCATCAATATCCTGAACACCGAAGACCGGAACATCTCCACCTGCGAAGACCCGGTCGAAATCAACGTGCCCGGCATCAACCAGGTGAACGTCAACCCGAAGGTCGGCCTGAACTTCGCCACGGCCCTGAAGGCCTTCCTCCGGCAGGATCCCGACGTGATCATGGTCGGCGAAATCCGCGACCTGGAAACGGCGGAAACGGCCATCAAGGCCGCCCAGACCGGCCATCTCGTGCTCTCCACGCTGCACACCAACGACGCGCCCCGCACGCTGACGCGCATGGTGGACATGGGCGTGAAGCCCTACGCGATCGCCACCTCCGTGCACCTGATCATCGCCCAGCGGCTGGCCCGGCGGCTCTGCGCGCAGTGCAAGGAGCTGCGCGACATCCCCGAAGAGGCCCTGTTGCAGGAGGGCTTCGCCAGGGACGACCTCGCCGGGCTGCGCATTTTCGGCCCCGTGGGCTGCAAGCAGTGCAATGACGGCTACAAGGGCCGGGTGGGCATCTACCAGGTGATGCCCGTCACGGAAGCGATCAGCCGCATCATCCTGGCGGGCGGGAACGCCGTCGAGATCGAGGCCCAATCCCAGAAGGACGGCGTCTGGAACCTGCGCCGCTCTGCACTGCAAAAAGTCAAGGACGGCGTCACAAGTCTTGAGGAAATCAACAGGGTTACTATTGAGTCTTGATATCTTGTAGGAGCGCCTTCAGGCGCGACCCTTGGCGGTCGCGCCTGAAGGCGCTCCTACGGCGACGACGGGCAACGGGCACACGATCGGGGTTCCAAGGACCATGGCTAACAGCATTGCCATCCAGAAAAGTCCCTTCAACTGGGAAGGCACGGATACCCGTGGCAAGAAGGTCCGTGGCAAGACCCTGGCCGCCAGCGAGGCCGCCGTCCGGGCCGAACTGCGCAAGCAGGGTGTCGTCCCGGTAAGGATCAGCAAGGAATTCACGCTCTTCAAGAGTCGTGGCAAGGTCACGCCCTACGACATCGCGATTTTCAGCCGGCAGATCGCCACGATGCTCGCGGCGGGCATACCGCTGGTGCAGGCCTTCGAGATTGTCGGCGCCGGGCACGACAACGTCGCCATGCAGAAACTCATACTCGGCATCAAGGGCGACCTCGAGTCCGGTACGGCCTTAGCCGAAGCGCTGGGCCGTCACCCGCTGTATTTCGACGACCTCTACGTGAACCTGGTGACGGCCGGCGAACAGGCCGGCGCACTCGACACCCTGCTCGACAAGGTGGCCACGTACAAGGAAAAAACGGAAGCCATCAAGAAGAAGATCAAGAAGGCGCTGTTTTACCCGGCTGCCGTGCTCGTCGTCGCGGTGATCGTCACGATGATCCTGCTGATCTTCGTGATCCCGCAGTTCGAGGCGCTGTTCAAGGGCTTTGGCGCCGACCTGCCGACGTTCACCCGGATGGTGATCAATCTCTCCTACTTCGTGCAGACCAAGGGCTGGCTGCTGGCCATCGTGGTCGGTGGCGGCATCGCTTTCTACATCTACACCCGCAAGCGCTCCCGCAAGCTGCGGGAAGTCGAAG
>CAZPNN010000374.1:0-3679 GCA_964587605.1 uncultured Chromatiaceae bacterium | reverse complement strand
TGCCGGGTGCCGTGGAGCGCACCTCAACCTTCGCACTGAACAACGCCACCTTGCCGTATGTACTGGCTCTCGCCGACAAGGGCTACCGGCAGGCCCTGCTGGACGACCCGGGCCTGCTGGAAGGGCTGAACATTCACCAGGGCAAGGTGACCTACGAGGCGGTGGCGACGGCGCTGGGCTACGAGTACATGCCGGCGCGGCGCGTGCTGGGCACCTGACGTCGCGCCTTTAGGCGCGACCCCAGTTCCGGGCAAGACCTCAGGAAATGCCCCTTGACGTCCCATAACTCCCTGCTGCTAGAGTCCGGTCATGAACACTGAACTCGAGCGTATCGAAGCCGAGGCGCTGAAGCTCAGCGTCGACGAGCGTGAACGCCTGGTGGACTCGTTGCTGGCCAGCCTGGACTGTGCTGGCAATGCTGTGGAGCAGGGCCCGGCCTTCGCCACTCCCGAACTGGAGCGGGCCTGGATCGAGGAATGTCGCCGCCGCTTAACGCTTATGGAGAGCGGCGAAATGGCAACCTATCCTGCGGAAGAGGTGATTGCCGAGCTACAGGCCGAGCTACAGGCCGAGCTCAGGCGATGAGGGTGAGATTCGGACTTGAGGCCAGGTGGGAACTTCGCGACGCCATTGCCCGCTATGAAGCACAGCGAACAGGCCTGGGCCAAGTGTTCATCAATGCGGTAAGCCATACCCTGCTGCAGATCAGTGAATGGCCGTCTGCAGGGCGGCCGTTGCTCACCAGAGCCGGGGTGAGGACTACTGGCGGTCACGAGGCGGAGTTAGAGAAACTTCGGCAGAGTACTGGCCGCTGGTGGCGTGAGACTCGCGGCGAGCCGTTGGGGAATGGTTTAGGCCACAAACCTGCCGTCTTTCTCCCGCAGCCGGCCAATCGCCACGGCCCGGATCTGCTCGGGCAGGGCCTTCGTCAGCGCGTCTTTCCAACCTTTACGTATTTGTTGCTCTACACCACAGACTCTTCCGATCCTGAAGTCGTCGCCGTGGCGCACACCAGTCGGCTTGCCGAGTACTGGATCGAGCGCTGGGACGTCCGGGAGCCGGTAGCCGCCTACGTCTTGCAGTGGGCCGCTTAGGTGGTCGCGGCTGAAGCCGCTCCTACCAGGGGAAGAAGCTCGCGGCGTATCCTGCCGGGAAGTCCGCCGCGCCGCGTGGCAGCTCGACGAAGCCATCGGTACCGCCCAGCGCGATGAAGTCGCCGGAGGTGTTTGTCGGGTTCGGCATGGCGAGGCACTGGCCGTCTGGCGAGTAGTCCAGCGTCACCGGCAGAAAGTACGTGAGGTCGGGCTCGAAGCGCACGTCGGCGCCGAGCTGCACGACGGGTAGCGGTCGCGGCGTCGCGCCGAGCGCTGCCAGCAAGGCGGGCGCCACGTAGCGCACCAGGCACACGAGACTCGACACCGGGTTGCCGGGCAGGGCGAACACCGGCTTGCCGTCGGGTGACACGCCGAACCACAGGGGCAGGCCGGGCCGCTGCAGGACCTTGTGGAAGATCAGTTCCATGCCAAGCGTATTCAGGACCTGGGGCACGTAGTCGAACTCGCCCATGGACACGCCGCCGGTCATGATCAGTACGTCCTGTTCCGCGAGCAGTGTGCGCAACTCGCGTTCCAATACGGCGCGGTCGTCCGGCAGATGATGGCGCCGGTACCTGGTGAATCCCCGGCGGTACAGGGCAGCAGCGATTGCGCGGTCGTTGGACGCGCGGATCTGGGTGGGCCCAAGCGCCTGGCCGACATCGACGAGTTCATCACCGGTGGAGACGATCGCGATGGCGGGACGGCGCGCGATTTGCACGTTGCTCTGGCCACCGACAGTAAGGATCGCCATCTCCGGCGGCCCGAGCACGGCGCCCGGCTGCAGAAGGGGCGCGCCCTGCCGGTGGTCCGAACTGCGCCGGTGCACGCACTGGCCGGGAGCAGGCTGATAGTCCGCTGCGATCGTGGCGATCGAATTCTCGCGAGTGATGCGCTCCACGGGCACGACGGTGTCCGCGCCAGGCGGCAGTGCCGCGCCAGTCATGATGGTGACGCAGTGGCGTTCGTCAGCTAGCGGCACGGGCGTTCCGCCGGCGCCCTGCGTGCCGGCTACCGTGAACGTGCGGAGGCCGCCGGCGAACGCGCTGTGCCTGATCGCGATGCCGTCCATCGTGACGCGATCAAACGGCGGCTGGTCGCGTTCCGCCGTGATGGTCTGGCGCAGGATTTCCCCCGCGGCGGCATCGATGGGCACGCGCTCGGCGCCCCAGCCACCGAGCCGGCCGCGGATCAGCGCCTCGGCATCGGCAACGGATATCCGGCGGCGGAAGTTTTCGGCCATCAGCGCGATCCTGCCTTGCCGTGATTTTGGCCGTGGCTTTGAGCGTGAATCTGGGCAAGGATCGAGAGCGCAATGGACTCGGGCGAGTCGGCGCCGATGTCGAGGCCGGCCGGCCCCTGCAATCGCGCCACCAGCCCGTCGGCTGCCGCGCCGAGTTCCCGCAGCAACCGGTCACGTCGTCCGGGCGGTCCCAGCAGTCCTATATAAGGCACCGGGCTCCCGGCAAGCGTGACGAGGTGGCGGCGATCGGTTGCCAGGTGATGGCTCATCACGATCGCCGCGGCGAACGTTGGCAGCGGCACGCGATCGGCCAGCTCGTCTGCCGGTGCGCACACCCGCGTTTCGGCGGCGGCGAAGCCGGGCCTGTCGAGGTACGCGGGCCGGTGATCCACCAGCGTCACGCGCCAGCCCAGGGTGTCTGCCAGGCTCACGACCGGCACCGCATCCTGCCCGGCACCCAGCACCAGCAGGCGGGGCAGCGGTCGTAAGTCCGTGTACAGCACATCGACGGACGCGAGCCCCGGTTGATCGAAATCGCTGTTCGCGCTGATCAGCGTCCTGCCCATCTGCAGCTCGCCGTGATCGGCCAGGACGACGGCGCAGTGGCCCGCACGGTCGCCTCGAAGGATGGCCGCCAGGCCCGAGAACGGTTCATAACCATCCGCCGGCGTGAGCCGCTGGAGCAGGATGCGCAGCATGCCATCGCAGCCGATACCGAGGCCGAACACTTCCTCGCCATCGCCGCGCAGGTCGTAGGTAATTATCCGCGCATCACCCGACAGGACGACCTGCCGGGCATGCACCGCCAGGTCGTTCTCCAGGCAGCCGCCACTGACCAGGCCTGCGCAGTCGCCCGTGTCGGTGATCAGGATGCGATGCCCGGCCTTGGTGTAAGTGGAACCCGCGGTGCCGACGACGGTGGCAAGGACCAGCGTTCGGCCTTCGTCTCGCCAGGTGTCGAAGCACTTGAGGAGTGCCTTGTCGCTCATGCGTCCCCGGGCATCCGCAGCACCACCTTGCCCATCGCTTCGTTGGCCTCCAGCAGCCGATGCGCTTCCACCGCAGAGCTTAGCGGCAGTACCTGCTGGATTACCGGAACGATGGCCCGCTGCTCCAGCAGCGGCCAGACTGACTCCCGCAGCGCCCGCGCAATCCGGCCTTTTTCCTCCGGCGGGCGGTTGCGCAGCGTCGAGCCGGTGATCGTCAGGCGCTTGACGAAAACCTGCCCCACGTTGATCTCGGCCTTCGCGCCACCGAGAGCCGCGATGTAAACCAGCCGTCCGTCTTCCCTGAGCAGGCGGATGTTGTCGGCGAGGTAGGGGCCGCCGACCATGTCGAGGAT
>CAZPNN010000373.1:0-3142 GCA_964587605.1 uncultured Chromatiaceae bacterium | reverse complement strand
TATGGCCCCATCGAAGGCAAAGGTCACCTCGCAAAAATCCGGGTGACGAGGCTTTTCCTGGTGCCGATGAAGCGGGCCGGAGACCTGCTGCGCAGTTCCCGGGAGAAGTACCGGTAGCAACCCGGCGCGGCGTCCTCACCGGGGGCGCGGCAGGCGCTGCGCGAGCGCCCGCGCCTTCGTCCCGATGGGAACCCG
Source organism: uncultured Chromatiaceae bacterium (assembly GCA_964587605.1). Classification (GTDB taxonomy): domain Bacteria; phylum Pseudomonadota; class Gammaproteobacteria; order Steroidobacterales; genus SHZI01. The sequence continues at coordinate 2,947 of CAZPNN010000373.1, read as the reverse complement.
CGACAGGATCCAGTTGACCAGGGGTTTCTTGCTGTACGTCTCCCAGCGAACGAGCCGATAGCCCGCGCGTTCCATCAGCGCCGTGAACGAACGCCGCGAGTACTCGCAGCAGTGGCCGGCAATCATGTCCGCCGGAAACTGCTGTTTGTGCAGGCCCGATTGGGTGATGAACCGCCGCCAGCGACGACTCCAGCCCTCGATGTTCGGGATCTCGACCAGCAGAAGGCCGCCCGGCCGCAGCAGGCAGCTGATCCGCTCCATCGCGAGGATCGGGTCCGGCAGGTGCTCCAGCACGTGTCGCAGGCTGACGACGTCGAAGGATTCGCGGTCTTCCGGCGGCGGATCCACGGCGAGAAAATCATCGGCTACCACCTCGCAGCCCACCCGTTCGGCCGCGTAGGCGGACATCTCCGCCGACAGCTCCAGGCCCTTCACGTCCCAGCCGATCTGCTTGGCGGACCACAAGAGGCGCCCGTTGCCGCAGCCAACGTCGACGAGCCGGCCCGGCGTCGGCACGTGCCGCTTCAGGAAGTGCACCGCCTGGTCGTTGTCGTGATTCCCGGGACTGGTGTCGTCGCGGGGATCGACGATGATCCTGGTGTACTGCCCCTGGTCGAGGCCGTCGGCCAGCCGGTAGTTGACGAGACCGCAGCCGCTGCAGCGAAAGTAGTGAAACTGGTGGTCATTCCCCAGCGTGTAATAGAGGTGCAGATCCGTGCCAGCGCATAGCCGGCAGGGAAAGTCCGCCCGGTCAGAAGCTGTTGATAGTTTGTCCATGTTTCATCTCAGGCAGTTGCCAAGACGATTAGGCGGTAACGGGGCAACGAGAATCGCAGCTATCCGGCTCCGGCTCAAATCGATTTATGGCGACCGTCATCCTGGTCGCTGAACACGAACGTTATGCAGGATCTATACTCACGACCGATGGAATCTCCAAAACTGCCCAGGCGAGTGATAATTTCTGTGCTGGTGGCGGCGCTGGCGGCCGTCGGCACGGCCTGGTGGTTCCTGCCCGAGGTCAAGCGCGCCTACTGGGACTATCTTCTTACGAACACCGGGGGCGAGCAGCACGGGGACAAGGTGTTCCGCACCGTCCCGGGGGACACCCCCTATGAACTGTGGCTCAACAGGTCCCGCGGGCACTTGCCCCTGTTCGAGGGTCTGGTGATCCCGGACATCGGCACCGTGGCACTGGGTCCCTGGCCCCAGATGGGCGAGAACATCACGGGCCTTTATCTGCGATTCGCGGACTACCAGATTTCTGACGGACGAATCCTGGAGATCCCGGCCGGAGCCTCGACGGCGCCACGGCGGCACCTGTTCGAGATGGGCGTCTACTTTCTGGGCGGGCCGGGCCACACGCTCTTTTTCCCCAAGGGAGGTAAACCGCTGCGCCTTGACTGGCGGGCAGGGAGCCTCTACTCCGTGCCTTTGAATACGTGGTACCGGCACTTCAACGACAGTGACCAGCCCGTGAGGATTCTGGCAGTAACCAGCTTTCCGTTCGCGCTGAACGCCACGAACAGCGAATCCTTTGTCCTTGACAACAAGCACCACTTCGCCGAGCGCTTCGCTGGCGAGGCGGATTATTTCCAGCGCTCCGAGGCCGTCAGCGAACGCAGGACCCGAACGAACTTCGTCGCGGACGCCACAACGGTCCAGCTCGGCGGAGGCAACAACCGCGGCGGCGGCAGCCGCACCATGTCCTGGCCCATGGCCGGCAATTCGGTGCTCGACCTGCATGTCTCCTCGATGCCACCGCAGGCCCACAAGAAGGCGCACCGCCACAGCAGCGACGCGTTCCTGTTGGTCCTGGCGGGTGAGGGCTACTCCCTGATCTGGAAGGGAGACGAGGTCGGGGACCGCCAGCGCATCGACTGGCGGCGGCACACCCTGCTGGTGCCGCCGACGTACTGGTATCACCAGCATTTCAACGCGGGGAGCGTCGAGTCCCGTTATCTCGCGATCAACTCCCCGGAGCTGGTCAGAAACCTGGGTCTGCGCTTCTACGACCAGATCGAGAAGGATTCGCGCGAGATCCGCGCCGAATGGGCCCGGGAAATGCGCCTGCGCGGCGGCAGCAACGACTGAGCCCGTCGGTTCAGGCCTTTAACCCTTCGGCCTTGCGCGCCGCCTGCACGGCGGGCCGCCGCTGGATGCGCTCGCGATAGGCCGCAAGCACCGGCCACGCCGTAAGGTCGATGCCCGCGGGCTGCGTCCAGGTCAGAATCGTGTAGAGATAGGCGTCGGCCACCGTGAAGTGCTCGCCCACCAGGTACTGGCGGCTGGCCAGGTGGTTGGCGGCATAGGTCAGCCGCTGGCCAAGTTTGTCGCGCGCGGCCGTCTTTAGCTCTTCGGCCGCGCCAGGACGCAACAGTGGAGCAAACCCCTTGTGCAGTTCGGAGGTGATGAAATTCAGCCACTCGATCAGGCGGTAATGGGGCAATGTGCCGGCGGGTGGTGCCAGTGCGGCGTCGGGCTTCTGATCGGCCAGGTACTGAAGGATGGCCGGCCCCTCGCTCAATAATTCACCGTTGTCGAGCACCAGTGCCGGCACGTAACCCTTGGGATTGATGGCCGCAAAGTCCTGCCCGTCGCTGGTCTTGCGCGTGCGCATGTCGACCTTGTCGGCCGTGAATGGCAGCCCTGCTTCATACAGCGTGATGTGGGACGCGAGCGAACAGGCTCCCGGGCTGAAATATAACTTCATGGATTTGCGCTCCGACAAGCAATGCCGGGAGAATCGCAGCTTTCCGGCTCCGGCTCAAATCGATTCATGGCAACTTTCATTCTGGTCCATGGCGCCTGGCACGGCAGCTGGTGCTGGCGGCACGTGGTACCGCTGCTCCGGAGCCGTGGCCATGAAGTGCACGCGCCCGACCTGCCGGGCCATGGCAACGACCCGGCGCCGGTTCAGGCCCAGACCCTCGGCAGCTACGAACAACGG
>CAZPNN010000372.1:0-6053 GCA_964587605.1 uncultured Chromatiaceae bacterium | reverse complement strand
TGCCGAGGGCGTTGGCGTCAGCCTGGACCAGTGCTTCGAAGTTCTGGGAGTAGGAAGAAAGCGCAGCCCAGCTGGCCGGCGCTACCAGCAGCGCTGCGGTGGCCGCCACAAGCATCATCTTTATACGATTGATCATTTTTTCCTCCAGCAATTCTCAAGAAAAGTTATGACTTGTACGTTCATTTCCGCATGCCTGAGGTAACCCGCAGCATGCGATCCGGGAGCGGATTCAGTAGCAGTGGGGCGCACAATTACGCTAGTTTGAAAGCGCTGTCAATTCTCAGCGCCGGAGGCTGCGAGTGCCGCCAAGCAGCTGTTTTAACTTAATTTAAGGCTCATCCACCGCGCCAGACTACGACGCCCTGCAACAGAGCTGCCGCTGCATTAGAACGGGTAGTAGCCCGCACCCTGGTACAGATCGGGGTTGCACGGGGCGCCGGCCGGCCTGCGATACAGGCCGTAGGCGTTTACAGTGGCCGGGGGCTAACATTGTTGTGCGTTGCGTTCTCCGCAGTGCAACCGACAACCGGCAACAAGCGGAAGCCAGGAGTCGCGCAGGCACGTGCCCCGTTTCAGACCTTGGAGTAGAACGTGACGATGAAATCGACGGGCCGATCGAGCCGGAAGGGCCGCGGGACAGCCGCTTCGCAAGCGTCTGTCGTGACCCTCGAGATGGTGGCAACGGAGGCCGGTGTGTCGCCCAGCACGGTCTCTCGCATCCTGAACGGCACAGCCGGGGTCCGGGAGTCGAAGGTGCGAGCCGTAAATTCCGCGATCGCCAAGCTGCAGTTCAGGCCGAACCCCGTGGCGCGCATGCTGGCGGGAGGTAAGTCCATGAGCGTCGGCGTGGTGATCCAGGCCATCGAGAGTCCCTTCTACGCCGAGACTCTGGCGACCCTGGAGAAAGCGCTGTACCGCGCCGGCTATTCCGTGCTGTTCGTGAGTGGTCACTGGCGCGAGGACGACGAGCGCAGGTGCATCGACCACCTGCTCTCCAGGCGTGTGGACGGGATTATCCTGATGACGAGTTGCCTCTCTGCCCAGGAGCTGATCCAGCTGTCAAGACGCGCACCGCTGGTGCTGACCGGACGTCAGGTTTCCGGTGACCGGATCTGCTCACTCGACGTCGACAGTTCCCCGGGCGCTCGCCTCGCCACGCAGTACCTTATCGGGCAAGGGCATCGGCGGATCGCGTTCATCGCCGGACCGGCAGGCCATCCCGACTCGTCGCAACGGTTCGACGGCTACAAGGCGGCCCTGGCCGGGAGCAAAATCCCGTTCAGCAGGAAACTGGTCGCGGCGGGAGACTACACGGATGCCGGCGGCTACGCCGCGATGAACCAGCTGCTCGATGCCGGGGAAAGCATTACCGCAGTTTTCGCCGCGAACGACCAGTCAGCTTGCGGGGTGATCCTGGCCTTGTACCGCCGGGGTCTGCGGGTGCCGGAAGACGTCTCCGTCGTCGGCTTCGATGACTTGCCGTCCTCGTCATTCACGATCCCACCCCTCACGACCGTCCACAGGTCCATCAACGAAATTGCCCTGAGCACCGCCGAGGCCATGGTCGAACTCATCGAGGGGAGGACGCCAGTCCCCAGAGCGACACCGGCAACGCTCGCTATTCGCGAGTCGACTGGCCAGCTGCGCAACTGAACAGCCGCGAGCGGGTTGCAGCAAGGGCCAGCTCGTCCTGCTGCCTCGCTCGCACGGCCAGCACTGTGCTAGATTGATTTGAAAGCGCTTTCTCAATTGGTCGGCGGGCTGCAAAGCAAGCTCGCCAGCTGCCGCAAGCCGAGTGTGTTTCCCCAGAAGGGCGTGGATCAACTGCTGTGATTTCTGACGATCGATTATTGGACGAGGCCTTGAGCGTCGAGCCCGCCGCACTCGCCCGGCGATTCCCAAGGGACTTCGTCTGGGGTGTGGCGACGAGTGCTTACCAGATCGAGGGGGCCACCCAGGCGGACGGGCGCGGCGACTCGATCTGGGACGAATTTTGCCGTCGCTCCGGCGCGATCAGGGACGGTAGCAACGGCGATCGTGCCTGCGACCATTACCACCGGGCCGAGGAAGACGTTGCCCTGATGGCGAGTCTCAACCTGAATGGCTACCGGTTTTCGATCGCATGGCCGCGCTTACAGCCACGCGGCGCAGGTCCATGGAATGAGACGGCGTTTGCCTTCTACGACCGCCTGATCGACGCGCTCCTCGCCAGGGGCATCGCGCCACACGTAACGCTCTACCACTGGGACTTGCCCCAGGCGCTGCAGGAGCAAGGCGGCTGGACGAGCCGCGAAACGGTTAACCGTTTCGTCGACTATGCGTCGGAAGTCGCGCGCCGTTTTGGCAGTCGCGTGGCTTCGATCACTACCCACAACGAGCCCTGGGTAGTCGCTACGCTGGGTCACGAGGCGGGGATCTTCGCCCCCGGCGTGAAGAGCCAGAAAGCGGCGATGCAGGTCTCCCACCACCTGTTGCTCAGCCATGGCATCGCGTTACAGGCGCTGCGCGCCCAGGGATGCACGGCGCCTCTCGGCATCGTACTCAATCAGTCGCCAATCCATCCGGCGACCGACTCTGCCGAGGACCGGGCCAAGGCTAGTCTCGACGACGGGCTGACAATCCGCTGGTACATGGATGCCTTGTTCGTCGGGCGGTACCCGCGGGATGTGCTGTCATTCCTTGGTGAGGACGCGCCGCAGGTCGCGGACGGTGACATGGATGCCATTCGCCAGCCCCTCGACTTTCTCGGCATCAACTACTACACGAGGAACATCTCGGGCACCGGAGCGCCGAGGGGCCCGATACAGCCCGACAGGGAAGTGACCGACATGGGCTGGGAGGTCTTTCCGGAGGGACTGCCCGAGCTGCTCGTGCGCTTGCGCGCGGACTACCAGCTGCCACCCGTGTACATCACGGAAAACGGAGCCGCCTACAAGGATCAGTTGATCGACGGGCGCATCGCCGATGCCAATCGCATCCGCTACCTGGCTTCCCACATCGCCGCACTGGCCACTGCCATCGATGCGGGGGTCGACGTGCGCGGCTACTTCCTCTGGAGCCTGCTCGACAACTTCGAGTGGGCGGACGGCTACACGAAGCGCTTCGGGATCTACTACGTCGACTACGCGACCGGGCGACGCATTCCCAAGGACAGCGCAGGCTGGTATCGCACGCTCTGTTCGGTAGCCAGGACGCGCGAGCTGCAATTCCTGCGCGCAGCCGTCGGAGACTAGTCAGCCCTGCTGCTCAGGCACCGCCACACAGCTCCTCGTACAGCAACAAGTAGCGACGTGCAGCCTCGCGCCAGGAAAAGTCCTGCGCCATCGCTCTGCGCACCAGCGATCGCCAGCGCTCTGGCTGCCGGTAGCAGTGACTGGCGCGCCGCATCGTCGCCGCCAGCTCTGCCCCGCTGGCAACTTCGAAACAGAAGCCCGTGCCCGCCTCTGCCGACCCGTTGTCCTCGCCGGCATCGACCACGGTATCGGCGAGGCCACCGGTGCGGCGAACGACCGGCAGGGTGCCGTAGCGCAGGCCATACAGTTGCGTCAACCCGCAGGGCTCGAAACGGGAAGGCACGAGCACCGCATCGCTGCCGGCAATCAATCGATGCGCGAGCGCTTCGTCGTAGCCGATGCGCACGGCCAGCCGGTCGGGCTGCGCCTTAGCCGCGGCGACCAGGGCCGACTCGAGGTCCGCGTCTCCCGTGCCCAGCACTGCAATCTGTGCACCGCTGTCGAGTACCAGGGGCAACGCCTCGAGCAGAAGGTCCAGCCCCTTCTGATGCGTGAACCGGCTCACCAGGGCAAACAGCGGGCCATCTGCGTTCTTTTCAAGACCCAGTTCTGCCTGCAGTGCCCGCTTGCAGCGGCCCTTGCCCGCGAGGCCGCGCGCGGAAAATCGTGATGGCAGGTTAACGTCGGTTTGCGGGTTCCACTGCGCCGGGTCGACGCCGTTCAGGATGCCGCTGACAGCGGTGCCGCGCTGGCGGATCAGACCGTCCATGCCGCAGCCGAACTCAAGGGTCGCGATTTCCGCCGCATAGCTCGGGCTGACGGTGGTGATCCGGTCCGCATAGACGAGGCCCGCCTTGAGGAAGGAGACCTGGTCGTGAAACTCCAGGCCGTCGGGCCGAAGCGCCTCACGCGGCAGGGCCAGGCCGGGAAAGTCCGCCGCCGGGAACAGGCCCTGGAAGGCCAGGTTGTGGATCGTGAACACGGTCGATGCCTGCCCGCCGGGATGCGCCCGGATATAGGCGCAAGCGAGGCCCGCGTGCCAGTCGTGCGCGTGGACGATGTCTGGGGTCCATTGTGGATCGAGCTCGCCGGCGGCGACGTGCGCCGCCGTCCAGCTCAGCAGTGCGAAGCGTTGCAGGTTATCGCTCCACTCAGTGCCGTTATCGTCCTGATAAGGCCCGCCGCCGCGTCGGTACAGGAACGGCGCGTCAATCATGTAGACCGGCACAAGCTGGGAATCGACGCGCCCCCGGCACAGCGTGACCCGTCCGGCGCCGAACAACGGGCCAAGCGTGCACACGTCCCGGCGCTGTTGCAGAGCGTCGCTGATCGGCGGCAGTCCGGGCAGCAGCAGGCGCACGTCGGCCCCCAGGTCGGCGAGGGCCTGGGGCAGCGCGCCGACCACGTCGGCCAGACCGCCGGTCTTGACCAGCGGGTGGCATTCGGCCGCCACGTGCAGCACCCGTATCGGCCCGGGCGCCCGATCAGGCATGGACGCAAGCCAGCATCGTGGCGGTCACCGTGCCGTATGGCATTGGAATTCCCTGTTATCGGACGTCCGGCTTTTTCGACACACCTCGCGACAGCCGAGCGACAGAATGCGCCCAGCAGGGAGAGCCCGCACTCAGCAGCAGAACGTTGCCGGCAGCGGAGCGACGGTCCCTCTGTCGAGTGCCCCAAACCACCCGAACAGTTGAAGCCTGCGGATTTCTACGCTAGGGTGACAACGCTGTCAACTCTCTGGTAGAGGCGGACGGCAACGAGGCTAAGTTGTTGTATTTATTATGTTAAGGCGGCTACCGAACGAGCAACCCCGTGCTACCGTCGAAAACCGGCTACGCGCTTGCCCGTGACCAGCAGGCAGGCGGCAACGAGATGCCCCAACGCACGATGGGGAACTGAATTAAGGAATCCGGGACTAAAAAAACTCGGACCAGAAAAACTGGCCGTCTTCATGAAATGCGGAATAACCTGAGCAGGGGATCCAGTTGATCAAGAACCAGAGCTCGAACTTGCGAGATCCACGCAACCACAGCGCGTGCCGGCAACCTGCGGGCCGGGGTTGGCGCCACGCTGCCGTGAGAATGGGCACGTTCCGGATCCTGACCCTGGGCCTGCTTGCCGCTGTTCCGGCAACCGGCTGGGCGCAGTGCGCCGTGGTTCCCAACTGCACGCTGGTCTGGTCCGATGAATTCAGCGGCACCTCGGTCGACACGACCAAGTGGGAGTTCATGACCGGCGATGGCTCGGACTATGGCATTCCAGGCTGGGGCAACAATGAGCTGCAGTACTACAGAACCAACAACGCGACCGTCGCGAATGGCGAATTGACGATCACCGCAAAGCAGGAGTCGTTTGGAGGAAAAAGCTACACGTCCTCCCGCCTGCGCACGTTGAACAAGGGTGACTGGACCTACGGCCGTTTGGAGATGCGCGCGAAACTGCCGTCTGGCCAGGGACTTTGGCCGGCTTTCTGGATGTTACCCAGTGTTACGACCTATGGCGGCTGGGCGGCCGGCGGCGAAATCGACATCATGGAGTCGAAAGGTCAGCTCCCGGAACAGATCTACAACACGCTGCATTACGGCGGCACCTACCCCGCCAACGTATCGTCCGGTTCAGTGGCGTCCCTGGCAGCAGGCACGGCAGGCGACTTTCATGAATACGCGGTCGAGTGGCAGCCCGGCGTAATTCGCTGGTATATCGACGGTCAGCTCAAGTCGACCCAGAACAGCTGGTATTCGACGGCCGCGCCGTTTCCTGCACCGTTCGATGTCAATTTTCACATTCTCCTGAACCTGGCGGTCGGTGGCAATTTCG